>JACDDZ010000141.1 GCA_013816695.1 Gemmatimonadaceae bacterium | reverse complement strand
CTCGACCCACTCCTTGCGGTGGGAATCCGGGTTATCGGTGAGAAGTTGTCGGCGGACCTGGGAGTCATGCGGATAAGTGATTCGGGTCATCCGATAACGGTGCCGCTCATAAACTTCATGGCAAAGTTTTAGGCCGGAGAGAACAAAGGCACCCATCTTCTGGGTGCCTTTGAACATTCTGGATCAGCATTTCATGGAGGCGCGGGGATTCGAACCCCGGTCCGAAAACAGATTCACCACAGCGTCTACGTGCGTATTCCTCTGATTAGTGTCTCCAGTCGCTGGCCAGAGGGCAGCCCACTACTGAACAAGCTCTCTAAAGTTTCGCCGGACGCCGGAAAGCGCGACACCCGCCTATCCCGAATTTGCGATACTCTTTAAACCGCCTCAGGAGGGCTTTCTAAAGAGCAGGTGCAGCAACTCCTAAGAGTTACGCAGCCAGGGCCAAGTTGTTGTTGGCAGTTAAAAATTTACCCGCTTATTTAACCAGGACACGGATGACCTGGGCACGCAGCCACAGCTTCACTAATTCCGTCGAAGCCAGTCGCCCCCGTACTTGAATCTTAGTGGATCGCGCCCACCAAGTCAATCGATCAAACATTGAGATTTCACTTTAATTGGCTGCCGTAAGCTAATACCGGCCAAAGTATTACCGATGTTGGCTTCAAGATGGCCTCGCGAATATTTTCTTGGCGTAACCGGTGGCTGCTCAATACCTTTGTCGACAGTATTTCGGCGGACACCATCCACTTTTGGGAGCCTGATTGGAACAGGAAGAATTCACCTTTGGCGGCAAGATCCGGCTTACAGCTGTCATCGTCCTGCTCCTCGTCTCCATGCTGATTCTCGTTCCAGCTCCCATCTACATTCTGTGGGAGCTCGAGATCGCGACTACTGAATGGTCCACCTATCTCGCCATCTTTGCGCTGTTGCTGCTCATTCCAGGCTGGAAACGTGGCCGGTACAGCCTTATCTCCTCCCTCCTTGCACTTATGGTTTTCTGCATCAGCGCCATGCCGCTGATACGTGCACTCGAGGTAGGCGAAACCCTTCAGGTGGATCTGGAGAGCGCCTTTGGACCAACGGCCCCGCACCAAATAGACGGCGCCCCTGCCCTGATCAAGCCGATCACCCTGCGACTGCTTCTTAGTGATCCGGCGGCACCCAACGTGGAGGTGCAAACAGTCAACTACGCTCCGCGGGTTTCGGGGTTTCTCCGAATGGATCTCTACAAGTCAACGGTCCTCCCCGCACCTCGGCCGGTGGTGATCGTTTTGCACGGCGGCTCATGGCAGGGCGGCGACCGCACGGATCTTCCTGACCTCAGCTACTATCTCGCCGCGCGCGGCTATTACGTAGCCGCAATCGACTATCGGTTTGCGCCACAATTCAAGAATCCGGCGCAGACTGAAGACCTGAACGATGCAATCGATTACCTGAAACGGAATGCGTCACCTCTCGGTGTCGATCCCACACGGATCGCGCTGATTGGCAGGTCCGCCGGCGGACACCTGGTGCTTCTGAGCGCGTATACCAAACGCGACCCAAGCATCAAGGGTGTAGTTGCACTGTACCCGCCAACCGATCAGTTGTACGGCTATCAGAATCCATCACGGATCATCCCAGGCAGACAGATTCTGCGCGACTACATCGGTGGTACACCGCAGTCACATCCTCGAGAGTACATGGCCAACTCGCCGGTCGGATTCGTGGATGCAAATTCGCCCCCGACACTCCTAATCCACGGGACGAAGGATGAACTGGTGTCAGTCAGACAAAGCGCCATGCTCGCAGAGCGCCTGGCGGCAAAGGATCGCCCGCATCTATTTGTGGAATTGCCCTGGGCTACACACGGGTGCGATTACGTATTCAATGGGCCATGCGGACAGATCACCACCTACTCAATCGAGAGATTCCTCGCAGCTGTATTGAGGTAACCGCGCGCGCAGCCGGGAAAACGGCGTCCTGGGTGTTGAGTAGTTGGTTACGGGTTGAGCGGTTACTGCGTGGTGGGTGAGTCCCGCGCGTAGTTAACGCAGTAACCGCTCGACTCAAAACCAACTACTCACAACTCACAACGAAGTTTTCCCAGCTGCCTAGGCAAAGCTGTACTAAGCTGCTGGTTGTAGCTCGCATTCGAGGTATTCATGGAAGATTCCCTCTACTTCCCCAAACGAATCCACCGCGTGCAGTTTCTTCCGCAACTCCGCGGAATTGTGCAGCCCCTTTACGTACCAGCCGAGATGCTTCCGAAATTCGATGGCGGCCCCACGCGGATCATGCTCGTAGTCCTGCGCCATGCGCGCGTGGTCGAGGGCAATTGCAAACTTTGTAGCCGTGTCCGGAGCGTCCGGTTTCGGCTTCCCCGCCAGCATTGCGCGCACCTGATCAAAAATCCACGGTTGCCCGAATGAACCCCGCGCGATCATCACGCCTGCGCATCCCGTCTCACGCTGCATACGAACTGCATCTTCCGCAGTCTTGATGTCGCCGTTTCCTAGCACTGGGATGTCGAGAGCTTCAACCACGCGCGCGATTTCCTCCCAGCGCGCACTGCCACTGTACATCTGCGTGCGGGTGCGCGGATGCAGCGCCAGCACTTTCGCCCCCGCATCCTGGCAGCGCAGTCCGATCTTTACTGGATCCCGCATCTCTTCGCTCCATCCACTCCGGATTTTTACGGTTACCGGCAGGTGAGTACCAGCTGACACTGCACGAATTACCTGCTGCACGAGATCGAGATCCTTGAGACATCCCGATCCACCATTCCGGCGCACCACTTTCTTCACGGGGCAGCCGAAATTGATGTCGATGAACTCGGGCTGAAATACGTCAGTCACCAGCCGGGCAGCATCACCCATCGCGGCCGGATCAGCACCGAATATCTGAACCCCAATCGGACGCTCATCCGCTCCGAACCGGAGCTTGTCGATTGTCGCGGGGTTTTCCCGCCGAATTCCCTCCGCCGACAGGAATTCCGTAACGACGACATCGGCGCCATACCTGCGGCAGATCCGCCGAAACGGAGACTCTGACACACCGGCCATGGGTGCGAGGTATAGTGGAATGTCGACGTTCAGCGGGAAAGGAAATGCCATCTTTGCAAGCTAAGCGCGCCTGCAAACCGTTGCAACATCACGGTTTGACAGCATCCAGTTACAGGGGTAACTTGGGCGAACTATGGAATTACGCGAGTTCTTTTCAGAAGACGCCATCCAGCTCGAGCTCGAGGGAAATACCAAGGACGATGTCCTGAAGGAGCTCATTGCCCTGCTCGGTCTCGACGAAAAAGCCGAGGGGATGCTTTACAAGATGTTGAAGCGCCGCGAGAACCTGGGATCGACAGGTATCGGCCGTGGCATCGCAATTCCCCACTGCCGCTCGCTTGTCGTGAACAAGCTGCGGGTCGCGTTTGGCCGGAAGTCGAACGGGATGGACTTCAAGGCCATTGACGAGAAGCCTGTGAACTTCTTCTTCCTGATCGTTGCTCCCCCGCTGGAGGTTTCCAACCAGTACCTCCCGGTGCTCGGCAAGATCGCGCAGTTCAGCAAGGAGCCCGACGTTCCGGACCGATTGTTCAAGCTCCAGTCTCCAGCGGAATTCATGGAGCTGCTGAAAGAAAAAGGCGTCTGAGAAATCAGACGCCTTTGTTTATTTAACCGGTAATTTCTGCTGCTGCTCGCTGAGCAGCTTTGTCACGAATCGCTGTCCCTCTCCTATTCGCTCCACTTCGAGCGCTGTGGCTTCCGCAATGTTTTCGAGTCGTTCCATGCGGCCAGTTATTTCCGCGGGAAGCTGCAGATTGTTCTGAGATCCGCGGCCTTTCCTTCCTTTCTGCCAGAACCTGCGACGAAGGAAAAGAAATATGATAATTATCGTCGTCGCGGCTGCCATTCCAGCGGCGAAGTTTTCTTCATCGTCCCCGCCCGTATTATTCGACGGCGGAACAATAGCGCCAGGAACTCCGGCGGCTACCGCAGTTTGGCGGTCCACAGCGACGATCTGCTCCTCAAGGCCAGCGATGCGCTTGTCCAGGCTGGCGATGCGCGCCTGAATTCCAGTGCGGGCTTCGGCGAAATCGTTGCCGCTCATATTCGCTAGCTTGGCGATCTCCTCACTTCGCTGATCCAGCGCTCCTTCAAGCTGGTCACGAAGAACCTTTCCCTGCTGGTCATAAGCGGTGTAGATGCTCCGCGGAGTTGCGTCGCCGCGAATCGAAGCTGTCGGAGTGGCGGGAGCCGCCGGTGCCGCTGGAGCATCCCCTATTGATGTCGCCTGCACTCAGGAAACCCTGTCGTTATTGGGTGGCAGTACCGGTACCTTGGATTCACTAAACAATTTCGTCACAAAGCGCTGACCTTCCCCAATCCGCTCTATCTCCACGGCACTGGTATCCACTGCCTGCTCGATTCTCGCGAGCCGGGCCATGAGGTCCGCAGGAATCGACGAGACGGCGACAGCTGATCTCTTCCAGATACGGCGTGCCATCGCAATGCTAAGCGGCAAAAACACGATGATCATGAAGAGTCCGCCAAGCACGAACGCTTCTTCCGGCGGTCCTTGATCAGGCATGTTTTCGCGGTGCATAACGATCGCGCCGGGTATGGCCGCTGCGTTGGCTATCTGTGCGTCTACACCAGAAATCTGCTTTTCGATATCCGCAATGCGTTTGTCGACGGCCATGATCCGGCTCTCGACGCCAACCTTGCTAGCTCCCTGAACCCGTCCCTGCTGGATTTCGCTGTTAAGCGACTGACGCTGATTCTCGAGATTGTCCACTTGATCGCGCAGAACTTCGCGCTGATTAAGCAGCGCCTCGTACATCATGGACGGAGCTGGCGTGACGTCCGCAGTACGATCTACTCCGTCAATTATGACCCGCCTCGTGGGCGCGTTCGGTGTCTGCGGTTGCATTAGATAGTCGGTCCGGACATGTAAGGGATGCTACAGCGCATTTTGACAGTACGCAAATCGGGACTCATCCGTTTCAGGCGCTATGGATCTTTGTTCTCTTACCGAAAGGCTACAGGAGCACCCCGAGAACCCCGACAACGGCGGAGGAATC
>JACDDZ010000140.1 GCA_013816695.1 Gemmatimonadaceae bacterium | reverse complement strand
GTCCCCACGTGAGTGCGAGAATTCCAATCACCGTCTGATATGGACGCAGCGTGCGAACGAGCTTGTCCCCGCCGCTGAACTTTCCAAGGGAATCAGCGAGCAGCAATACTCCGGCAAGAAGTGCGATCAGTGCGCCAATCATCTAGTCTCCATTTGGTTACGATAAATAATCGGGGATTGAGACCCCTTTAGCCAGATTAACGGGCAGAGGGCAGCCGAAGTTTCGCAACGGCCACAATCGTTTCCGCAGCTCCGTCGATTCCCAGCCAGTCCGTGTTAACGGCCAGGTGGTAGTTCTCGTGCGATTTCCAGGATCGGTTCCAGTTTGCGCGGACGTATTTCTCGCGGTTGGCGTTGGTTTCGTCCACCAGCTTCTCGGCCTCTTCCCGGCCCAGCTTGTCGCGCTCCATGGAGCGCTTTATGAGTGCAGGCCGGGAGGCGTAGCAGAATACGTGAAGCGCGTCAGTTCGCTCTGCCAGCATGCCCTGGGCGCCTCTGCCCACCACGACTACAGGTCCCGCTGAGATCGCCTCGTCGAGCACATGCTGGGTTACTTCCAGGATATGCTCGTCAGTAGCGGGGCGCGATGCCGCAGCGATAGGGGAAAGCCACTCCTGGGAGCCAAGCGCCATTGCCGATGCCAGGCGCTCTGCGAGTGAAGAAACGCGCTCTTCCCGGGCTGCTACTTCAGCCGGGGAAAGGCCGAGTCGCGACGCAACTTCATCGACCACTGCGTTATCGAGCAGGGTCCACTTGAGTATTCCAGCGACTTTTTCCGCCACTTCCGATCCCCCCGATCCGTAAAGTCTCGAGATCGTGATGATTGCCACTCGTCAGTCTCCGAAGCGGGGTCGGCGTTTTTCTTCGTGCGCGCGGCCATACAGTCCGGCGTCCGAGCGCGAGATGCGGCGGCGCGCAACGAGTGATTCGAGCACCAACTCGCAAGCGCCGGCAAGTACAGGGTAGTCACCGGATTCTGCAAGCTCGCTGTCCTCCACCACCTGCATCAGCGATGGAATTACCTCGAACCCGCGCACAACCGTCTGTGCGGCAGCATCGTCAGTGACCTGGAGTGCACCGCCTTCATCGAACCAGATGACTATCTCATCCGTGTTGATGCCAATACCATGATCATGATAGGTCGCGTCGGCTGCGCGGCGTATCAACTCGCGCGCTATCACATGCCCGCCAATCAGCTCGCCTTCGTATTCGAGCTCGATCTTTCCCGTTATTGCCGGAAGTGCAGCGTATACATCAGCGATTCGCGGGACGATTTCCTTCTCGCCAAGCATGATGGCCCGGCGCTCGGCGTTGGAAACGACGTTTTCCATCACCGTGATAGGCATCCGCTGGGAAACGCCCGACTTCTTGTCGATGCGCTTGTCCGTTCGAGCTTCGAATGCAATGCGCTCGATAAGCTCGGAAATGAACTCGGGCACGCGCACGGGTGCGCTCGACCGCTTTGTCCACGCCTCGTGCTCGGTGATCTCCATGCCGATGTCGATAGTTTCGGGGTAGTGCGTCATTATCTCGCTGCCAATCCGATCCTTGAGCGGCGTAATGATCTTCCCGCGAGCCGTATAGTCTTCCGGGTTGGCAGTGAAGCAGAGAAGGACGTCGAGCGGAAGGCGAACTGGATATCCTTTGATCTGGACGTCGCCTTCCTGCATGATGTTAAAAAGGCTGACCTGCACTTTTCCGGCGAGATCCGGTAGCTCGTTGAGCGCGAAAATTCCGCGATTTGCGCGCGGGAGCATTCCGTAGTGCATTGTAAGCTCGTCGGCGAGTACATGTCCTCCGCGCGCGGCGCGAATTGGATCGAGGTCACCTATGATGTCGCCCACAGTGACATCAGGTGTGGCAAGCTTTTCGACGTAGCGGCTCGAGGGGTCGAGCCAGGCGATCGGCGTATCGTCGCCTGCTTCCTTCAGGAGATTGCGGGCGTATTTGGAGATTGGCGCAAAGGGATTGTCGTTGAGTTCGCTGCCGAACACGGCTGGAATTGCATCGTCGAGGAGTGAGACGAGAGACCGGAGAATCCGCGACTTGGCCTGGCCCCGGAGTCCGAGAAGTATGAAGTTATGCCGGCTCAAGACCGCGTTGACTATCTGCGGCATGACCGTGTCTTCGTAGCCAACTACGCCGGGGAAGAGGGTCGCTCCGGATGCCAGTTTTCCGATAAGATTGGACCGGAGCTCATCCTTGACCGAGCGGGCCTGATTGTCCGGATTCCCCCAGGGGGACCGCTTTAGTTCACCAAATGTTTGGGGGAATTTAGGCAATATCGCTCCGGCGATTGGCTGTCCTGGATAATCTACCGGCTCGGCGAGACGGCTTCCAACGGGGTCACATCCTTAAACTTCCCTTACATCTGTTTTGTTGACTACCCGCCCTGAAAACGTAACTTGAATACGCGCCAACGAGCACCTATGTGCACGCACAGGCGATTTAACCAATCTGCCCCCTTAAGGAGACTGTACATGAAGCGCCTGGCACTCGTAGCCGCGATCCTCGCCGTAACGGCTTGCACCGCAAAGAAGGACGAAGCAGCAGTTGATACCGCAGCGCCTGCAATGGCACCGGCACCTGCAGCAATGGACACCGGCATGATGATGAAAGACACCATGATGAAAGACACCATGATGATGAAAGACACCATGAAGAAGTAGTTTCTTCGTGGTTTTTTTACGTAAGGGCGCGACTAAATAGTCGCGCCCTTTTCGTTTGCGGTAACCTGGACCGTGCAGGACCCGCCTTCCCACTTGGCTTCGAGACTGGTTCCAATTGCGATTTCCCGGCGAACCATCGCGATCCCGATTCCACCCTGCCTTGGCGAAATCGCGGTGCTCCTGAGCTCACCCACCGGCTGCCCATCATCGTCGATGAGCTGGGCGCCGAGCGGAGGCGGTGCCCCGCAAAGGAATTTTACTTTCCGAAGGAAGCGATTTACATGTCCGCGAAAGTGAATTCGGGCCACAGTTTCCTGTCCTACGTAGCACCCCTTCGTATAAGAGATGGCGCCTAACTCGTCGAAGTTCGCTTCCTGCGGAAGAGTGGAATCGTTCATATCCACACCCCACTCGGGCCGGCCAGCCTCGATGCGGAGTGTCTGCCAGAGCGCGGAACTTCCATGCACCGCGCCGAAGCGGAGGAGAGATCTCGTGAACTCCTCGCGAAGCGATGCCGGGAAAATCAGCGAATAGGACTCAGTGTCGAGATCGGGCATTCGCGCGACCATGGCAAAACGGTCGTCGTCGTCAGGTGCGGAAGCCAGCACATCATCGTTCCTGAATCTCAGGTGCGCGAAGGGCGGGAGGGCGCCCAATGTTTCGCCGGGAACTCCACTCATCCGACCGGCAATAAGGCGCGCGCCATTTCCGGTCAGAGTCAGGTCTGCGCTCGTCTCCGTAATGTCGCGATATGCGGCGATGCGTGGATTCACAAACTTTCGAACCATTTCGCGCAGGCCGGGCGCAGCTTTCGCCGAAGTGTCGAGCAGAAGCCCGTCTTCCATGGCGAAGATATTCAGGTCAGCGAGAATCTTTCCCTTCGGCGTCAGGGCCGCTGCGTACTGGCCCTCCCCGGGTGCGAGCGAAAGCACGTCGTTTGTGACAAGGCCGGTAATCAGCTCAGCTGCCTTGGCTCCGAGGATGCGCATCCGCATCCGATCGCTACGATCGAATAAGACAGCAGCGCTCTGAAGAACGGCATAGTCAGCTGACATGCTCATTTTTTAATAATAGTACTGCCGGTAGGACGGATGAACCCGTTGCTACTCTGTAACCGCTGTCCGGGCAGAGTATGACGCGTCGAGTAAGTCGATTGGATGGATTGATCGCGTTTCGGAGCCATCGCGTATTAGCCCCGCCCCAATCTGCATCAAACAGCCGGGATTCCCTGTCGCCACAAATCGCGCGCGGGTCTCGGCTATGTTGGCGAGCTTACGGTCCAGAACGAGATTGGATGTCTCCGGTTCGATGAGATTGTAGATCCCTGCCGCCCCACAGCACTGATCGGATTCATGCAACGGCACCAGCTCGAGTCCCGGAATGGCGGCGAGGACTGCAAACGGAGCCTGCGTTATGCGCTGCCCATGCTGGAGATGACAGGGTGCGTCATAACTGACCTTGAATGGAAGCGATCCTCCCTGAAGCGGACCGGCGTCTGCCAGCAGTTCGCTCACATCGCGAACGCGCGAGGAAACAGCGGCGGCACGGTCTGCCCAGTCCGCGTCATCGGCGAGGAGATGCGCGTACTCTTTCATCATCGCGCCGCATCCAGCAGAATTGACGGCGATCCATTCAGCGCCGGACTTTTCAAAGGCCTGAATGTTCTTCCGTGCGAGTTTTCTCGCCGCCTTCAAGTCGCCTGCATGTGCGTGGAGCGCCCCGCAGCAACTCTGTCCGGGCGCATCGATCATTTCATATCCGTTGACCGCTAATACGCGTTCGGTCGCCCGGTTGGTTTCTGTGAAAAGGCCTTCCATCACGCATCCGCGCAAAGTTGCAGTTTTCCCGCGGGGACCTGTCTTCGGCACGGCGTAGCTGCTCCGCTCGAGGCTGTTAGTCGATGCCGCGAGCATCGCCATCGCAAAACTTATTCGGCCGTTCAGCCGCGAAAGGACTGTTGGAATTGGTGTAGCTGCAACAAGGCGCGCGCTGAGCATTGCCAGCGAAAGGAGGAACTGGCGCGCAAAGATCCAGAGGGTGAGCCGGGCGAGGAGCGGTACGTCCCCGCCGGCGCGAAGTGTTGCGCGCGTTGCTTCGAGAAGGTGACCGTATGGAACTCCGGCAGGGCACGCGGTTTCGCATGCACGGCAGCCGAGACATCGGTCGATGTGCGTGTGCACGGTTTCATCGCTGATCTGAACCGTGCCCTCCAGGAGCGAGCGCATGAGGAAGATGCGGCCGCGCGGGCTGTCATTCTCGTCCTCGAGCACCAGGTATGTCGGACAAGCCTGGAGGCAAAAACCGCAGTGCACGCACGCGTCGATTCCGCGCTTCGCGTTTGCGAGCGGGGTGCCGGGAAGGGCGCAGGGAGGCGCCTGGTCGGGAGTGCCTGTGGCCGTCACTGCGGAAGAAGTCCGGGGTT
>JACDDZ010000139.1 GCA_013816695.1 Gemmatimonadaceae bacterium | reverse complement strand
CGGAGCCCTTCAACCGAGCCGTCGTTGAGGTTCACATGGGTCACTTCGAGGTCGGTCTTGCCCTCTATCCCCGCCTCGGAGCCTCGAACGGCGAATCCGTGGTTCTGGGAGGTGATAAGTACCCGTCCAGTCGAGACTTCTTTCACCGGGTGATTCCCGCCTCTATGGCCGTAGGGCATCTTCACAGTGTCCGCTCCGAAGGTCAGCCCAAGTAGTTGGTGACCAAGACAGATCCCGAATACGGGCACCCCCGATTCGGCGATAGTCCGGATGTTAGCCGGCGCATAGCCGATTGCAGCCGGATCACCGGGGCCGTTCGACAGAAAAACTCCGTCAGGATTTTCGGCTAGAACGTCAGCGGCAGATGTTGCAGCAGGTACTACTGTCACATGGCAATCCTGCTCCTCAAACAGACGGAGGATGTTGCGCTTTATGCCGAAGTCGTAGGCAACGATGTGATGGCGCGCGCCTGGATTTCCCCAGTGATAGCGCTCCTTCGTGCTGACGAGCGAAGCGAGATCGAGACCTTCCATCGGCGGGCATGCGTCGAGCGCGGCCAGTGCTTCCGCCGTAGGCGAATCACCTGTAGCCATGACTCCCCGCATAACGCCGGACGACCTCAAGTGGCGCGTGAGCCTACGAGTGTCAACTTCTTCAAGAATGGGCACTTGCGCTCGAAGCAGCCATGACGGAAGGTCGCCTGTAGCGCGCCAGTTGGAATGATTCCGACATAGCTCCCTGACGACCACCCCTGCTATCTGAGGGACTTCGGATTCAGGGTCTTCGAAGTTGATTCCGTAGTTGCCAATCTCGGGGGCGGTCATCACGACGATCTGGCCGCTGTACGACGGATCGGTAAAGACTTCCTGGTAGCCGGTCATGTTGGTTGTGAATACCACCTCAGCAACCGAGGGCGCGACCGCAGATGCGTCCGCAGGAAGAACCTGGAGTCCGTGAAAAAGGGCTCCATCTTCCAGCAGAAGGAACCCTTTCTCTCGCTTCAGGTCCATCTGACTGTTATCGCTTCGATGAATCTGGCGTGGTCGCCGGTGCCGTCTGTGGCTCCAGCGGAATCGCACTGGCACCGGTCGCACCTGGAGCGGGTGTCGCAGTTGCCGGCGCAGTCGGCGCTGCGAGTGATTTCTCCAGTACCGAACGCGGAGCACGCTGATGTGTAGACATCAACTGCAGGACGAACGCGAGTCCCATGAATATTCCGCCACACCACCAGCTTGCCTTGGTGAGGAGCGTACCAGCCTGGCGAATGCCTATGAACTGATCAGACGAGCTCTGTCCGCCGAAATTCGCGGCGATGCCACCACCCTTCCCGCTTTGCAGCAAAATGGAAGCGACGAGGACAACGGCGTCGAGGATGAGAATTGTGAGAAGCAGATTAAAAATCATTTGTAATGACTAAAGAGATGGGACAGTCTTGAAATATCGCGGGTTGGGGCCTCGCACTCAAGTATTGACGCTGCGCGCGATGGTCAGCCAACTGCTCGCCTCGAGGCTTGCTCCGCCCACAAGAAGCCCTTCAACTTCACTTGCCGCGAGTAGTGGCTCCGCGTTTCCGGCGTTGACACTTCCGCCGTAAAGGATTGGAACGCGTCCGCCGCCGTCGCCGAGCAGCTGCTTGAGCTTGCCGCGAAGAACCTGATGAATTGCAGTCGCGTCTGCCGGAGTTGCATTCCGCCCCGTGCCGATTGCCCAGACCGGTTCATATGCGACGAGCAGTTTCGAATTCGCATTCCGTGCGAGCTTTTCAAGACCGATTTCGAGCTGCTCGAGAACAACCGATTCCGCTGCACCAGATTCACGCTGGGCGAGTGTTTCTCCAACGCAGAGCATTGGAGTAATACCTGCTCTTTCAGCCGCGGCTACCTTTTCAGCGCATTGGGCGTCCGTTTCACCGAATACATGCCTCCGCTCCGAGTGACCGATGAGCGCAACCCGTGCGCCCGCATCGCGCGCCATTACGGCGGAAGTTTCCCCGGTGAACGCGCCGTTGTCTGCGGCGTGGATGTTCTGCACGCCAACCAGGATGTCACTGCGAGATCCAACTACCTCCGCTACTGCGGATATGGCGACGGCTGAGGGGAAGAAGATTATGGTGCGGTCATTGTTTCGCGGGTAACGCGCCACGAACTCGCGCATGAACTCGCGCGCTGTCGAAGGCCCGTGGTGCATTTTCCAGTTGGCAGCGAGTACGGGCTTTTTCATCGTTTATTTGTTGTCGAGCGCTTCAACGCCCGGGAGCACTTTCCCTTCAAGAAATTCGAGCGACGCACCACCGCCTGTCGAAACGTGGCTCATCTTGTCGCCCAGTCCAGCATCCGCGACCGCGGCAGCGGAGTCGCCCCCACCGACGATCGTTGTTGCGCCCGATGCCGTGGCTTTCGCCATGGCCGCTGCTACTGCGCGGGTTCCCTTGTCGAAGGGCGGTTTCTCGAAGACGCCCATAGGGCCGTTCCATAGAACGGTGCGCGCTGCGGAAATTGCGCGCGAGTAGGAATTCGCCGTATCCGAGCCAATATCAAACATTGCCTCGGCAGGCGGTATCTTGTCGCGCTTTACCACGTGAGCGCCCGCTGCATCATCCACTGACGGCGCGACATGGCAGTCGTGCGGAAGGATGATTCTGGTTCCGGCGTAGTCGAGGATCTCCTTTGCCATCTCTACACGGTCGGGTTCCACCAGCGATTTCCCGGTTTCGAGTCCCATGGCTTTGTAGAAGGTGCAGGCCATCGCGCCCCCAATCAGCATTGCGTCGACCTTGGGAATGAGCGACTCGATTACGTCGATCTTCCCGGAAATCTTGGCTCCGCCGAGTATGGCCACGAACGGTTTTGCCGGTGCCTCGAGCGTGCGGCTCAAGTAATCGAGCTCCTTCTCCATCAACAGCCCTGCAACTGCTGGCTGCAGTGATACTGTGACTCCAGCGGTTGACGAATGCGCCCGATGCGCAGCCCCGAAAGCATCGTTCACATAAAAGTCGCCGAGCTCAGCGAGTCCCTTGGAGAGCTCCTCATCATTCTTCTCCTCGCCCGCAAAGAAGCGCGTGTTCTCGAGGAGCAGCACCTCTCCATCCTTGAGATTCTTCGTCGCAGATACGGCAGCTTCACCAATGGTGCTGTCCAAAAAGGTGACCGGTGCGCCAAGCAGTTCACTTAGTCGTTTTGCCACGGGCCTGAGTGAATACTTAGGATCAGGCTTTCCCTTGGGACGTCCAAGGTGGGAGATCAGAACGGGACGAGCGCCCTTCTCCATTAGCAACTTGAGCGTCGGGATCGCCGCCCGTATCCGCAGGTCGTCGGTGATCGTTCCATTGTCGTCGAGCGGAACATTGAAGTCCGCGCGGACAAGCGCGCGTTTCCCGCGAATTTCGTTATCGGCGAGATCGCGAACTGTTTTCTTTTTCATCGCTTAGCCGAGGCGCGCGCCAACCATCCTGAGCAGGTCGACGCAGCGTGAGGAATAACCCCACTCGTTGTCATACCAGCCGGACACTTTGACCAGCGTTCCATCGACAACATTCGTCGTCTTAGAATCGAGGATGCAGGAGGCAGGGTTTCCGATGTAGTCGCAGGAAACCAGCTCGACTTCTGTGTATTCCAGAATCCCCTCAAGATCACTCTTCGCGGCCTTCCGGAAGGCCGCATTCACTTCCGCAATCGAGGTGGCCTTCTCCACCTCCACCGTAAGGTCGGTGAACGACACATCCGGCGTGGGAACCCGTACCGAAATTCCGTCGATCTTCCCCTTCAGTTCCGGAAAGACAAGCGAAGTTGCCTTTGCGGCTCCGGTCGTGGTCGGAATCATGGAGAGCGCGGCTGCGCGTGCGCGGCGGAGGTCCTTGTGCGGCAGGTCCAGTATCGACTGGTCATTCGTATAGCTGTGCACCGTGGTCATCGCTCCGTGGCGGAAACCAAAGTTGTCGCGGATCACCTTTACCATTGGCACCAGACAGTTGGTCGTGCACGAGGCATTGGAAATGATATGGTGTTTTGCAGCGTCGTACTTGTCGCTGTTGACGCCCATGACGATGGTGATGTCTTCGCCCTTGGCCGGAGCCGAGATGATGACCTTTTTCGCGCCTGCGTTTATGTGCTTTTGGGCGGACGCTACATCGGTGAATCGTCCTGTCGACTCGAGGACGATGTCTACGCCCAGTTCCTTCCATGGCAGCGACGCGGGGTCTTTCTCGGACAGGATTCGAATCTCATCGCCGTCCACGATGATCGATCCGTTGCCGGCTGCGACGTCGCCGTCGTAGATGCCATGCACCGAGTCGTACTTGAAGAGGTGAGCCAGGGTCCTGGTGTCGGTGAGGTCATTCACCGCGACAAAATCGAGGTCAGCGACTCCCTGCTCCCTGGCTGCGCGAAGAACCTGGCGGCCAATCCGGCCAAATCCGTTTATCCCGACACGTGTTGCCATTTTGATCGACTCCTTGAGTTGTTACCGGCGATCTCCCGCAGAGCGGGCCCGTCCGAACGTCACATAGCTGATAGTGCGAGCGCCTGCTTCATACAGCACCCCGGCGCAGGCATTGAGCGTAGCGGCGGTGGTCATGACATCATCGATAATAACTAGATGGGCGCCGTGAATCTGCTGCCTGCTTTCAGGAGAAATCGAGAACGCGCCGGCAACATTGCGTTTTCTCGCATCCGGGGTCAACTCGGTCTGTGAAAGTGTGCTTCGCGTCCGCTGGACCACATTGTCCCATACGGGGATTTCCCAGTGCAGAGCAAGCGATTCAGCAATCTTGGCGCTCTGATTGTAGCCGCGCTCCCGGAGGCGCGTCGGCGCAAGCGGAACGGGAATGAGGGCCCTGCGCTCTTCCAGCACGTCCACTGGCCAGGGCAACCGCGCCATGCGCGCTGCCATCTCCCTGCCCACCCGGCTCCACCCATCGTACTTGAGAGCGTAGACAATTTCACCGGCCGATCCTCCGGGAACCCATGCGACGGAACGGACCGCGCGAACATAGGGCGGGAGCAGCGCGCAGAAACCGCACCTTCCAGAAGCATTCGGATGCCCGCAACGCGAACATTGGGGATGTGGCAATGTCTGGAGCCGTGACCAGCATGTTCCGCAGACTACGCCCTGTTCACCTGGATCGAGTAGCCTGTCGCAGGATATAC
>JACDDZ010000138.1 GCA_013816695.1 Gemmatimonadaceae bacterium | reverse complement strand
ACTCCTCGATCTTTTTACAGATTTCTCCTGCACGCCGGTACTGACAGGTATCCGCGACTCGCTTAACGACAACAGCGAATCTCCTTAGCCTCTCAGAAGATCCGATTCTTCAGCGCTTATCCGCGCAGAGTGCGATGAGATAGTTAGCCATTCGGTCATGGCCCGTATGGACGACCTCGTCATTCATTGAAAACATGAAAACGTTGTGAAAATGACGAAGCATTGTTTCGCGAAGCTGCCCCATTGACTTACAGTTCACATGCCCCGCCTTGCTAATCGGCGATGCGTAGGCCTGGGACTCAAGTGAAGGAATTCCAACTATGGCGACGCCGTGTTCCGTCAACGATAAAGCCATATTGCGGAGAAATGCATCTTCGCTGTTGGCTGGAATATGTTCCAGTACATCCATGGCGAATGCGCCATCAAAAGTCCCCGGAACTGGTCCGGATAACATGTCATGAGTGAACGCTTCGATCGGCCAGCGATCGGAGGCCCTGTTTTTCACGTCGTCGATGAAAATCGGATCAAAATCGATAGCGGTGATCTTGTCTACATGCTGTAGCACAATGCGCGTGCCAAATGCGTCCGCGCATCCGATTTCGAGGACATTCCGGCTACCATTCAACATTTTTGCGACGAACTTGTAGCGGGAAAGTGTAAATGCGAGCCTCTTGGGATCATCGAACCATGCCTGGCTGGTCATCAATCCAAGTGATTCCAGTCCGCGCTCCTTTGCGTATTCGACCAGCACCTGATATTGCGGCTCTCGAGTTTTGTCTTCCATGGGTGGTTACAGGTTGGAGGAGAGGACGAGTAATGCGTGACAGCTTGAAGACGCTACCGCTTCGACTCGCCTTTAACGAGTTCGAAAACGAATACCCAGCTAAGCAGCTGAACGAGCGGGATCCGTGTGAGGGCGGAATCAATTGCCGTCAATACGCGTAGCGCAGCCTGCCTTGGCCAACCCGCTGGCAACAAGATAGCGAGCGGTGACAAGATGTTGAAAAAATGAACATTCTCGACCGAAAACCAGCGCCGTGCCATTCGCAGATCCTTCATTCCGAGAATGTGCTGGCGCTCCCATTCGGTGCGGAGATGCGGAGTCCAGCGTCGGTACAGCCTGATAATCGGATTGTACGACAAGGCCTCGAAGCAGAGGATGCGGCCGCCGGGTTTCATCACTCTGTGAAGCTCGGGCAATGCGCGCTCGAGGTCCAGATGATGAAGCATCCCGGAACAGATAGCGGCGTCGAACGTATTATCCGGAAATCCGGTCGCTTCGCAATCGCGCTGCAGAAACCGGGTGGACTCAGCGAATCCCGCCCTGTCCGCCAGCTCGCGCGCATTACCAACTGACACCTCGCTTACATCGATACCGACTGCCAGCGCTGCACCGGCGTGGACGGCTTTCAAGGCCTGGCTCCCGTGACCGCAGGCGTAATCCAGTACTATCGCGCCCGGCGCATGGCGCGTAACCCATTCCGCCATCCAGGTGCGAGCGGGTGACATCGATTCATAGAAACGGCGGTTACTGGAATTCGCCGCGACCTCATCACGATGGTCCAGACGGTCGGCGTCGTGAAAATGAGCTTCTTCCTGTTTTCTTTCTTCAAGTGTTCCTACCCACTCGGACCCGAGTGCGGCCGGCTGTGCGTCAACCCACGTCCTGAATGCTTCCGCAGTCATCCTGTGCCGAGAGCATTTCCGCCGCCGAGCATTTGTGACTCAACGCATTCGCACACAAGATGCTCCATCGCGAGGTGCAGCTCCTGAATGTGGCTCGTGCTGTCAGATTCCACGACAATTGCCTCGTCTACAATGGCAGCAATGTCGCCGCCGCCCCTGCCGAGAAACGCGACGATCTTCGCACCCTTCGCCCTGGCGGCCCTTACAGCGCACACAAGATTCGGACTCTTTCCGCTGGTGCTGTGGATCACCAGTAAGTCTTTGGAAGTACAGAGCGCTTCAAGCTGCCGTGAGAAGATTTCTTCGAAAGAAAGATCATTTCCCGTTGCTGTAAGCAGCGACGTATCAGTTGTAAGGGCAATCGCGGCGAAAGGCCTTCGGTTCTCGCGATACCGCACGACATACTCTGTTGCGAGATGCTGTGCATCGGCCGCACTGCCGCCATTGCCGACAAAGAACAGCGTTCCGCCGGCTTCCAGAGTATCGCAGTAAAGGTCAACTACTTTCGCGAGGGCAGATGCGTTCCCCGATTCTCTTCGGGCTAGATCAGCGAGCGCAACAAGGCCATTGCGAATGGTCTCGGCGACTTCAGGTCGACTGTCGGGCACAGGTTTGGGCATGGAACAAAATATCAATACAGGTGCCGATAGCCAATCTCTCTGGGAGGAATGCTGATGAGGGCTATGTGCGACGGAAACCGGAGTACAGCGAAGCCTTGATTGCCAGCGTAACCCGATTGCGAAGCTTTCGTTTCAGAAACCGGGTAATCGAACCGCCGGTGGTTCTCGTGGCTCGACGATGCCATGTTGAGAAATCTTCGGTGGTTGGCTTGGTAACGCTGTGATGCCACGCGTCAACCATTAGGCTTTGCTGCGGTATTTCAGTAGAAGTGCTTTCCTGAGTCTTCTGTGCGCAAAATGCCACCCCCCACATCGCCTCGTCCATGCCACCGAAAGCCACCTCCGCCAGCGAACCGGGAGAGTAAGGGTAGAAATGCCATGGCTCACTGTTGTGGCGTTTCGTGTGCCGGAAGAATGTCGAATGACCAATTTTCCACCGGTTCGCGCCGTACCAATCGTGAAAAAAAGTAGGTGAAAACTGATAAAATCCATGATCAACATGGTTGTTGCTTGGCGCCTGATGATAGATCCATCCACCGATGTTCAAACAACTGAAAAGATTGTCGAGTACGTTCGGCACGTGGAATACGTGTTCAAGAGTGCCGCCATCAAATATGAAATCGTACTTTTTCCCCGCGGCCTCGGCGAGCCCAGGCAGATTCAAATCATGCAGGAAGCTGGCGCCTTCGTGGTTATTGGCGTCAACGCTGTCGACAACATCAAACCCGAGAGCCGCAAACCACAGTTCGTCGCTAATATGTGCAGGGTTGAATGAAGGTGGGTGTCCGAACCCGCGATTCGACTGAATGATGCGTTCAAAACGTTCCTGATCGGCTGCCTTAAAGAATCGAATCGTTCTATTTTCAAATCGGCCGATTCCCGCCGCAGAAAGAAGCACTCCAAAATCCTTGAGATCTATGTAGGTGGCTTGCCTTCCAAGCGTCAGAACCGCCCCCCCCTTGCCTGATATCCCAAGTTTTTGAACCGTTTGAAGAAGATGTCTTGCCCCATCTACGGATATTCCCATTAGCGCGCACCCTTATAGTGGTTTTGCATTATTACGCTCCATCAGTCGGCCGGCGTGGAAACATCTCAGACTAAAAGTCCACGACCCGTCGCCTGTGTAACCGGCATCCGTAAATGTACTTATCCAACCTGCTGGAAAGTCGTGATGCTTGGCCGTAAGCACCCACTGCATAAAACTCTTCCGCTCCTCTTCGTTGCGATACGCATCCACCTGCACAAAACCACGCCCGGGAGCGAGCGGCGTGCCTTGGCCAACCCGCCAGCAGCAGGATCGCTAGGGGGGACAACGTGGTCTCGGCAGTTCCGGATCGATTATGGGGCGCAGATTTGAGCAATGCACAAAATATCTGGTCCGGTGCTACTAGCCAATCTGGATGTTGGTGGGTGGTGGATGACGCTCGAGAAAATGTCCTCCGGCTCGGTTCAGGCGAATAGTGGATCATAAGAAAGCCCGCAGAATCTGTGGCTAGATCTGCGAGACTTTTACTCCGGCTCGCACGAGCCGCCCCTGAGTTGCTTCCCCAATTCTCGCCCTGAGAATGATGTCGCCATTGTCCGACCGCTGTTCCAGCACTTCGCCGAACCTGTGAATCTCGGCGAGCAGCTTCCCCTCGGTCGATGATATCCGGATCTCCGAAAGCTTCCGATCCTTGCGCGTGGCTGCCAATAGCGCGCGCTTCAGCGGCTCCAGACCATCTTCCAGAACCGTAGAAACAAACACTGCATCCGGAATCAGGTTCCCAATCCGCTCTCGCATGCCGGCCAGAGTCTCCGGACTCAGCAAGTCAATCTTGTTAAACACATAAAGCTTCGGTTTCTCCGCAGCTCCGAGATCAGCCAGAACTTCGTCAACTACAAATCGCTGCTCTTCCCACCGCGGATGGCTCGCGTCGACAACGTGCAGGAGCAGATCCGATTGCATGACTTCTTCCAACGTCGCCCGAAAGCTGGCAACAAGATTGTGCGGAAGTTTCCTGATGAACCCTACGGTGTCACTCAGCAGGGCCTTGTAATTCTCGCCCAGCGAAATCTCACGCGTGAGCGGGTCCAGTGTCGCGAACAGGCGGTCCTCGACGAACACGTCGGGAGCGCGCGCAATCGAACGGAGGATCGAGGATTTTCCTGCGTTGGTGTACCCGACAAGCGAAGCGAGAAACTCGTTGCGCCTTCCCTGCCGCTGCACTTCTCTTGCACGCTGAACTTCATCCAGCCGCTGCTTGAGAATCTTGATCCGGTGATTGATCAGCCGTCTGTCGGTTTCGAGCTGTGTTTCACCCGGGCCCCTGACGCCAATACCGCCGCGAAACTTCTCAAGGTGAGCCCACATGCGAGTCAGTCGCGGCAGCATGTACTGCAGCTGCGCGAGCTCGACTTGCATCTTGGCTTCCTTCGACCTGGCGCGGGTTGCGAAAATGTCCAGAATCAGCTCGGCGCGGTCCATCACGCGCTTTCCGGTCGCGTCCTCCAGATTCTTTCCCTGCGAAGGTGAAAGCTCGTCGTCGAAAATAATCAGCGACGCGTTCTTCTCTTCGATGAAGCGGGAAAGTTCTTCGACCTTTCCCTTGCCGAGATATGTCGCTGCATTCGGCTTGTCGATGTTCTGCACCATCTCACCTACAACCACCGCGCCCGCCGTATCGGCGAGCTGGGCAAGCTCCTCGAGGTGCTCACCTACATGGTGTCGCGCATCAGATCGCTTGAGCGGCGCCCCGACGAGCACCACTCGCTCGGCCGGGGCGAACAGCTCGATTATTTCGCCTTTGGAAATTCTCTACCTACCTGGTCTGGGTCGTTCCACTTGCCGAGAACCGGCCTGTCCGGTCATAGGGACGCGTAAAGTTACCGAT
>JACDDZ010000137.1 GCA_013816695.1 Gemmatimonadaceae bacterium | reverse complement strand
CTGGAGCGGATTTCGGGTGTGCTGCAGGGAGTGACGAACAATTTTCATATCGACCTGTTCGCGCCGATCCTCGACAAGGTGGCCGAAACCGTCGGTATGCCCTATCGCGGCAGGGAATCCAGCGAAAAGTACGAGCACGTCTTCAAGGGCTCAGGTAGGGGCGAGCGATCTGCTGCGGTAAAATCCGGTGGTCGGCTGACTGTGGATCCTGCTTCGTTCCGCGTAATCGCAGACCATGCGCGCGCCGTTGCGTTCCTGCTTGCCGACGGAGTTTTCCCATCCAATGAGGGTCGCGGTTATGTGCTGCGGAGGATCCTCAGGCGCGCCGTACGCCACGCATGGCTGCTCGGCCGCGCTGCGCCCACGTTGTCAGCAGTTGTCGAGACAGTCATAGACACGATGGGGTCGTCCTACCCCGATCTCACCCAGCGTCGTAGCCACATCGTCGAGACGACGAAGGCTGAAGAGGAACGATTCCTTGCGACCATCGACGGGGGGATGAAGCGCTTCGAGGAGCTCGCACCTGTTGCGTCCACCCAGGGCTCGACCCAGCTGCGCGGAACAATTTCGGGTGAAGATGCGTTCAGGCTCTACGATACCTTCGGCTTTCCGATCGATCTCACGGAGCTGATGGCGCGCGAAAGGAATTACAGCGTTGACATTCCCGGGTTCGAACGCGCGCTCGAAGGGCAGCGTACTCAATCCAAGGAAGAGCGCAAAACGCGGAAGATCGGTGTAGGTGCAGACGAGCTCGCGGATAAATGGTCAGTGTCGGGAAATGGAAGCGGGCAGTCGAAAGAAATTGCGGCGCGCGATGTACCCGCAACCTCATTCGTGGGCTACAAGTCCGTGGACGTGACCTCTGAAGTCGTTGCGCTTCGCAGGCTAAGCGATGGACGCGTGGCTCTGATGCTGAGTGAGACACCGTTTTATGCTGAATCGGGCGGGCAGGTTTCCGACGCCGGTGAGATTCGCGGGGATGGGTGGTGTCTCGACATTGAAGAGGTGCGCAAGATCGACGGGCGCATTGCTGTCGTAGGCAAGCCCGATGGTGAAGTGACCTTTGGGCCAGCTCGCGCGCGTGTTCCTCGGCGCACGCGCCTGGACACCGAACGCAATCATACAGCAACGCACCTTCTTCACGCGGCATTGCGCGCAACCCTCGGCGAACACGTTCACCAGGCAGGCTCGCTCGTCGCGCCAGACAGGCTGCGCTTCGACTTCACGCACCACGGTCCAATGAAGCCGGAGGAGATCGAGATGGTCGAGGAGTCCGTCAACGCGGGCATTCTCGACGCAGTTCCGCTTCGCACAGAAGAGAAACCTTACGCTGAAGCTGTCGGCAGCGGTGCAATGGCGCTCTTTGGAGAGAAGTATGGAGACATTGTCCGGGTAGTGACCATCCCCGGTCTCTCGGTGGAGTTGTGTGGTGGAACGCATGTGCGCAATACAGCGGAGATTGGAATCTTCCGTGTGCTTAGCGAGACCGGCGTTGCGGCTGGTGTCCGTCGGATTGAAGCAGCAACCGGCCCGGGCGCGTTCGAGTACATCAAACAGCGCGAAGCGGAGCTCGATCAGATTCAGGAGATCACCCGCGCACCAGTTGGTCAGGTTGTGAAACGCGTGCAGTCACTCGCCGAAGAGAAGCGGACGCTCGAGAAGCGTCTCCAGGAATCGGTTAAGGGCGGCGGCGATTCACAGGTGCGAACTCTTGTGGACGGCGCGAAGATTGTTGATGGAATCCGCGTGATCGCTACGACGGTACAGGCGGCGGATATGAAAACACTTCAGGCTCTCGGGGATTCACTGCGCGAGCAGATCAAGTCTGGAGTCGCTGTCATTGCGGCGAGCTTCGATGAAGGAAAGAACAGCCTTGTAGCTGTCATCACGGACGACCTTCGTGAGCGTGGTCTGCGTGCAGACATTCTGCTGCGCGAGGTTGCGGCGATAGCCGGCGGCAAGGGCGGTGGCAAGCCACACATGGCGCAGGCTGGAGTGCCTGATGCGTCGAAGATTGCCGATGCGTTAGCGGCCGTTGAAACTGTTGTGCGATCTCAGCTCTCTTCCGTGGTTCCGGGCTCAGCGTAACAAGTTGAAGCTCTCGGTCGCACAGTGGCTTGAGACGCGGAACCCGCCAGCTCCGGAAAATCTCCTCGCGCGCATGAATGCCGAGATCGTAAAACTTGGGTTAGCCGAATCAGACGTAACACCCAGGGCGTTGGCTAACGCGGGTGCATCCATTCTCAGATCACTCGACGAATCTGGATGCACGGGCCGCGCTGCCGCACTCGATCTTCTGGCTGCTGACGCGCTATTCACCTACGCGTTCGAAGCAGCCGCGGATTCCAAGCCGGAGATCGAGGAAGCCTCCCTGTATGTGCTGGAAAAGGTGACGACTATATGATTGTCATCCTCTTTACTGGCGGCACGATAGGGATGCGCAACGATCCCGACGGTGGGGGCGCCAAGCCTGCACTGACGTCTGAAGAGATTCTGCGCGCGACGCGCGGTATTCATGCCGTTACCGGCGTAGAGACTGAAGACTGGGGTCAGTTTCCGGGACCGCACATGACGATCGAGCGCATGTGGGCACTTCGCAACAGGATCGCTGAGCATTTGAAGCGGCCTGAAGTCACGGGCGTCGTTGTCACTCATGGAACAGACACGCTCGAAGAATCAGCTTACCTCGCCGCGCGCTCTTTGTCCGACACCAAGCCCATCGTTTTTACGGGCGCAATGCGCACGATCAGCGATCTTGGCTGGGATGGACCTGCAAATCTTCTGGAAGCTGTACGGGTTGCGGCGAGTCCCGAAGTCCGCGGCTTCGGCGCACTGGTTGTAATCAGCGGCCAGATCTTCGCGGGACTCGATGCAACCAAAGCGAACACCAACTTGCTCGACGCTTTTGAAAGTCCCGGGCTCGGACCGCTCGGCGTTCTGGACGAAGGCGAGCTCATCCTGCATCGCGAAATTCCAAATGCTCCTGAGTGTATTGCGCCGGATTCGCTCGCAACACCTATCGACATCATTTTCATCGCGGCCGGCAGTGACGAGCGCCTGCTCGAAGCAGCGCGCAAGGACGCGCGCGGGGTGGTCATCGCAGCAATGGGCCGCGGCAACGTTCCGCCGGCAGTGGTGCCTGCAATCGAGCGCTGGATCGAGGAAGGGAAGCCGGTCGTCATAACTTCGCGTACGCAGGGCGGGCGCGTATGGCATACGTACGGATACCCCGGCGGAGGGCGGCGTCTCGAGGAGATCGGATGCATTTTCGCTGGGTCGCGCCGGCCGCAGCAGGCCAGGATTGATTTGATGCTTGGGCTTGGGGCGGGCTACTCTCTCGCGGCGCTTAAAACAATGTTCGCAGATTGAGAATGGGTAACTACGCGTTTTCAGTTGTCGGTTTTACTACCGTTTCCGTCGTCGGTAAGTCTGAAAACAGAAACGTTATTCAAGCCGAAAACGCAAAACGCGCTTTTACAATGGCCGCCTGATGCCTCACCGCCTCAACCCTCCACCGAATGTAAGAAAGATCGCGTCCACTCTCGAACAGGCAGGGTTCGAGACATGGTGCGTGGGCGGAGCCGTGCGCGATGCGATACTCGGACACCAGCATCTCGACTGGGATCTCGCGACCGCGGCCACTCCCGCGCAGGTTCGTCACATCTTTCGCCGAACAATCCCGGTTGGAGTCCAGTTCGGAACCGTTGGTGTCCTCGACGATGACGGTGTGATGCATGAAGTCACTACCTTCCGCCGCGACGTGAAGACGGACGGCCGCCACGCCGAGGTGGAGTTCGGGGCGTCACTGGACGAGGACCTCGCACGCCGTGACTTCACTATTAATGCGATCGCCTATTCGCCGTCCCGCAACGAGATACGCGATCCCTTCGAAGGCCAGAAAGATCTGGTCGTCGGGGTAATTCGCGCAGTTGGCAAGGCACACGATCGAATGCGTGAGGACAGGCTGCGCGCGCTGCGCGGAATGCGATTCGCGTCCCGTTTCAATTTCCGTATCGACCCGGATACATGGGATGCGATTGTGGAGAGCGCACCCGAGATGGGGCGGTTGTCCGCGGAGCGAGTGAAGCAGGAAATCGAAAAGACAATGGACCAGGTCCAGTTTCCAGGTAAGGCATTCGCGCTCTGGCATTGTAGCGGCGCGTTCAGGACACTTGTGCCGCAGCTCGCCGACGCGAGTGTAAAGGACATGGTGATTCTCGATCATCTTCGGATTGCCAAGCCGGAGCTGAAGCGACGCTCCCAGCGCAGAATTCTTAGAGTTGCCGGACTTTTCTCCCTTGCACCTGATCATGTTGAGCGAACGCTGCGTGATCTCCGCTTCTCCAACTGGGAGGTTGCCTGGATCGGTGCGGTGCTCCTGCGATGGCGCGAGCTAATGCCGATTATGGAGAGCGCACTGATGGCCGATTCGCCTGTTTCCGATCCGCAGATCCGAAAATGGGTATCGGTGTCCGGTCGCACGCGATTTGCCCAGATATACCGTCTCGCGGATGCGTGGTGGTGGGCCCGGCGTGAGCGCGGGGACTCAGCGCCTGAAAAGCGCCTTGTCGAGTCTGTTTACCGGCGGGCACTGCGGATCGCGTTCAATGATCCCGTGGAAGTGAGCGATCTTGCGGTCGATGGTACCGATCTCGCGAAGCTGGGGATACGGGGGCCGGAGGTTGGTCGGACCCTGCGGAGGCTGCTTGAGATAGTGATTAAGGACCCTATTAGTAATACAGAGGATGTCCTGCTTGAAGCTGCAAAGGTACGGGAGATTTGAACGGCAAAATACAGCCGTTGGCTTTTAGCTGACGCTATTAGCTATTAGCTAGCCAATAGCTAATAGCGTCAGCCAATAGCTAATAGCCGTATGTTGTACTTGGCCTTGAACTCGACTACAAACGAACTCACAGATGCTCTTCAGAAACAGAACCCCAGCCACGACAGTCTGGCGCCGATTCAGAAGCGGCCTCGACGGCTTCACATTCGATGAAGTCGAGGGTCACTTCGAGGCGCGCGTGGCTGCCAACGCCGAGCGTATCGTGGATCTTTTTTACACGCTCAGCGAGCATCTCGCGCCTGCCATCGATGTGGTTCTCGAAGACCAGCGGTCACAGAGCACATGGACGGGCGAATCTATTGCCCTGCCTGACGTGCGTGACGCAATTGCGCGTCTCAAGGTTCCGCT
>JACDDZ010000136.1 GCA_013816695.1 Gemmatimonadaceae bacterium | reverse complement strand
GTGAACTTCGCAAGAGTCGTATCAAAAAAGATGACACGACGCTTCGCGAGATCGTTGACCAGAATGCCGGACGCAGACGGCCGCACGGAAGCGACGCCAACAGGCTCAGTGGATTTCGCTACGACCGGACCGAGCTGGCGAATAGCTCCGCGATCCTGCGCGCCAAGCGCTGACGCCGTAACCAGCAAGCTGAAAATAAATCCCTGATATCGTGAAGATGTCATATTGTCCCGCGCTTCAGTTGAAAGTGAGTCGAACCAAGACTACTGCCGAATTATGCGAATTTCCTGTCCGCCGCCGCCGCCCATCATTGCTGCCACTCCGGCGAACATGCCCTCGAATCCACCGAAGCCGCCGGTACCCGTGAACATCGCCGTACCATTCCGAATGGACGCGAGGTAGCGGGGGTCGAGATTGCTTGCCACGAACGCTGGCAGCTTCCTCCACTGTGCTTCCGTTAACAAATGCTGCACAGACGGCGCGATGCTGATCATAAGGTCGATTGTCGTCTTCCGCGCAACGATGTAGCGGTCATACACCGCGTTCCTGTCATAGTTGTCAGGAAGGGCCACAAACTCTCTCACAACAGGGCCCCAGATCTGCTCGGCCTTGATTGTGTACATGCGGTTGAGAACGGCGATGCTGTCAGCCTGTACCGCTGTAAGCTTCAGAGAGTCCTGCTGGCGAAGAATGGGCGCCATGGGATTGGGCGTTCCGCCGTTGATTACCAGCCCGCGAAGGAATGCCTCACTGATCTTCGTTCCTTGCGTGCGGCGTCCGCGATCCAGCTGCTGCGTCAGCATCTGGCGTTCGCGTGTAGGCCCAATGTCAAAGCGCATGGCAGCCGTGAGTGTGACGGGTGTACGGAATCCGCCGAGCGCGGTATTGGTCGAGCCAAACCGCTGATTGACTTCGTACTTGTACGACTGCGTTGCCGGATCAAAGCCGCGAACGTAGAGAAGCGACTGGTCTGGGAACGAAGGCTGTCCCCATCCGCGCAGCTTGGCAGAACCGTTCAGCAACAGATCTGCGGCTCCCAGCGGATTGGACAACGAGAACGAAATGGATGCGCGCTGCGGCATGTGCATTTTCACCGGGTTCAGTGAGATGGACATGTTCGCGGTCGTGAACCATGGACCCTGACAGCTGTTCCGCGCTGCGAGCTTGCCGACTTGCCCGCCCAGGCACTCGCGAGCCTGCGATGATCCGGTCTTCATCAGGTTTTCAATCCCCTGACCGGCGAGTGTGTTGGTGCCGCTCGCAATGTATGCCCGGTCGTTCGAGTAGCCGTCTCCGTTTACGTCGCCAGCCACCATTGGTGTGAATGGGGAGCCTGAGCGGAAGTTGCCAAACCAGTTTACTCGCACCCAATCGAAGAAGTTGTATCCAAGGTTGTACACGATCTGGTGGCGCGAATCAAATGGTGAACGCGCCCACTCCTTCAGGAGGGGATTGCCTGCGGTGTTGCTGAAGCCACGCACCTGTTCGCGCACATTCGAGTACACGTACGACGCGCCCCAGCTGAAGTTCGCATTGAATCTTACAGGCGATACGCGGAGCGAAAGCTGCCGGCTCTCGGACCTAAGGTCGGAAGCGAATTCCGTCACGCGTGAGAAGAGTGGGGAGATACGCGAGTCCTGCGGAGAAACGGCGCCAGTCAACGGAACGATACTCGCTGGCCTTACATACACAGGCCGGCCAGCTTCACCAGCCAGCGCGAACCGCGGTGTTCCATTGAAATTGATGTCGATGTTCCCCGACTGATTCAGGTTCAATGAATAGGTGCCTTCGACAGTTGCGGTAAAACGATTTCCAAGCACGGGTCCATTCCACTGCAGATTAGAACGAAGACTGCGCGGAAGCTCGTAGTCCTTTGCAAAGAGCGAAACGTTGGGTGCAACGTTGGAGAAGACGCCTCCATTTGAACCGTCAGTGCACTTCACTGGAATGTTGCCGGCGCTGGCGGAATAGCTATTCCAGGCCGGAACAGGGGCAGCGCCGCCGACGCACATTATCTGCTGAACAGCGCTCGGCAGTCCGGTATTGTCGACAGCGGAACCAATCGATCCGGTGTTCGCATTGTTCTGAAAGATTCCAACTCCACCACGCAGCACCGCACGGGGTCCACGGAACGCACCTTCAAACGCGCCAATCTGTGCGGCAGTCCCGTAAGTCCAGGAGAATCCGACCCGTGGACTGAAGTAAACTCTATTCGGGACTTCGTCATTTCGAACTCCAAAGAGCGATTCAACCTGCGGGTTGAGATTGGGTGTGTTGGAAAAACGATTTGCATCGACGCGCACTCCGTACTGGATCTGCAGGTCCGTGCTCCGGCGATACGCATCGCCGAGGGAGAAGCTTGTGACGTACTGCGTGATGTCACGCTCCCTCACGCCAAGCTGGCGGGTGTAGGCAGATGTCCGCCCGTTCTCGAAATCAGCCAGCGAATTAAACGAGAAAGTGCCGAGCGTGTTGTTCGACAGTTCCTGCTTGTTGTCATCGCGGCGGAGCTCGGACGTCAGCTTCACGCGGTGCTTGTTGTTAACACTGAACCAGGACAATTGATTGAGAAAGTTGAGGCTGGTTTGTGTCTGGTTCGAGTTCAGGTTGGGATTGCCGCCAAACTGAAGCGCCTGCACGCTACTGGTTCCATCGGCGAAAACCGAATTGACGCGAACCAGCGCATTTGGAAGATCGAGAAAGGGATTCGCGAATGTCCTGGACAAGCTTACTCCGCCCGATGTCTCGCTGAGGATCTTGTTCTTCACGTAGCTGCTGTGTCGTGACTGAATTCCGCCGCGCCAGCTCGTTCGCTCACCGCTGTGAGATGGTAGCTCCGTTGCGAACGCGCTTACCGGTGTCTGGCGATTCCAGTTGCCGTTGAAAGAGAAATTGACTGCCTGGCCGCTGCTGGATGAAGGCGGGGCAATGTCGATCGACCCGAAGAGCGATCCCTGGTCGCCCAGCCGGCTGGATGGAACCGCGTCGGTGGTGAGCGGAATACCGCGACTCTGCAAAAGCCCGAGCAGCCGCGTAACTGAATCCCGTGCGACTCCTGCTGCTTCGAGCCCGCTCGCATTTGTGGTGAGCAGCGTCTGGAGCTCGTTGGAGCGGCGGCCGAGCTGGTAGGAAATGTTGTAGAAGGACTTATCGAACTTGATCGGGCCGGACATGGCCCCGCCCAGCGAAATGTTGGAATATTCCTGGCCAAGCGCGCGGGAAGCGCGGTCGGTCCACTGCAGCTGCGGTGCGTCGACGTTGAGACTGACTCCGCGCGTCATGAAGTTTGACCCAGACCGCGTACTGATCGAAAACTGTCCACCGCTAAAACCACCGCGCGAAACGTCGTATGGCGATGTAATGAGTGACGATCTGACGGAAGCGTCACGTGGGATATTGGATCCGCCGAAATTCATACCGTTGAGGGTCGTGTTGTTCTGGTCGGCGCCGAGGCCGAGGACGGAGTAGCCGTTCGACCCGTCATCACCCTGAACTGCCTGAACGCCCGGGAGGCTTGCTGCCATCGCCGCGAGATCACCGAGCAGGTCTGATGCAACCGCTCCATTGTTTATCTGGCGTTCGGTTCCGCTCACATCGGGCTGGTTTGCTTCGGTACGCGACACTTTCGGCCGCTCGGCGGTGACCTTCATGTCCTCGAGGATTGTGCCGATGCGATTCAGGCGTGAATCAGCGATCAGGATTTCCTCGTCAGCGCTGCGTTTGATCTCGAAGCGTTTTGCAGCGTAGCCGATTGCGGCCAGAGAAATCATGTAATCGCCTTCGCCGTTCGGGAACGTGATGGTGAAGCGTCCGCTCGCGTCGGTCCGTGCTGTGCGGCTGACATTTCCACCGATCGAAGTCGCCGTAACGACGACTCCCTGGATGGCAGTGCTATCGGGACCGGTGATGCGGCCGCGGATGACGTCGGCCTGCTGTGCATGGGCCACGCGGGGCGACGCAAAACCTGCAGCGATAAGCAGCGCGAATATCGAAAGTAATTTCTTCAAGTTCCAGGCCCGTAATGGGTGCACGCCATTCGACCCCCGAATGGCAGAAAGCGTTTACTCGTGACGCAGGAGATAGCGGTAGTAATTCGTTTCCCTCTTCTCGAACCCGATCCGCTGGTAAAGCCGATTGGCAGCTTCACGTGCGGGGCGGGACGACAGGTCCACGTATTTGGCACCTTTCGATTCCGCGATCGCTATTGCTTCACGGACGAGCCTTTCCCCGATTCCCTTGCCGCGAATCATGGTGTCGACTACTACGTCGCCGATCCACCCTGTGATTCCGGTGGGTGCGATGAGCATCGTAAGTGTCAGGGTGCCTGTTGTCATTCCCTTAACGCGCGCCGAGAGGAGAGTGTTGCTTGAACATCCGATTACGGCTTCAAGCTGCTCACGCGAGGGAAGGGGTGTCCCCGGGGAGAGCTGGGGGATCATGCGGTGCAGCGCTTCGATAAATTCAGCGGAAATCGAGGCGAGCACTGCGACTTCGGGTTGGTCGTCTTGGGACATATACCTATAGTATGCGGACTGCCTCAAATTAGCCCTGTGCCAAACCTTCGAATTCTCTTCGCAAAAGCCACGGATCCCTCCGCGCGGGACGTACTGACCTGTATTCGCGAGGACGGGACGCGCACATGGTCCAAATTGCACGCCGCCTTCCCGATCCACGACATTACGCACTTTGCGGTGGAATCGGAGTTGAGAGCCGCGAATGGTTTCTTCGGGCTGCTCGCGCAGGGCTGGGACATCACCGATTTCGGGCTCCCGGACAAGCGTGCCCTAATGCCGCTCGAGGCACTCTGGGTGGAACACGTTGTAGGAGTTATCTGGCGTGAGTACGTGACTAGTGAGTCAGGTTCATACGACGCATTCTCAGCGACATTAGATAGTACGATATCGTCGTTTCGGGAAAATCTTGATCGCAATACCCGGCGGCAGGGACCCAGGGCATCCTATTCCGAGGCGGACAAGGAGGTGCTCAACCGAAGGGTTTCGGATGAGCAGCGGAGTTCGATCATGGCGAGGATTGGAGAGCTGGCAGCGGCCTGGGTACAAACTCCACGGGGCCAAATCCTGGAACTCGCCTTTAGCGCCTAGACGAAGGTGCGTAGGCGATTTAGCGATCAAATTACGCCAGGGAAATTAGTACGATAACGTAATAACCAGAAACCGCTTCAGTTGGTGCCTCGGCTTCCATGGTGGCTCTGGGCGCACGCGGACCAAGCTCCTGA
>JACDDZ010000135.1 GCA_013816695.1 Gemmatimonadaceae bacterium | reverse complement strand
GTCGCCCACTTCTTCGCGCGCGCTCTCACCGGTGCGCTCGGCTTTCGCCTTGTCCGTTGCTCCCGTGGAGAGAACCTGGTTGTCGCGTGAGCCGTCACGGTACACCGTGACGCCCTTGCACTTCATGTCGTACGCGAACTCATAGATCGCGCGAACATCCTCAGGTGTCGCCGTGTGCGGAAAATTGGTCGTCTTGGAAATCGCAGAGTCGCAATGCTCCTGGAAGGCCGCCTGCATGCGGACATGCCATTCCGGCGAAATGTCGTGCGCCGTGACAAAAACATTCTGCCACCGCTCCGGCACTTCATCGAAGTGAATGTGTCCCTGCTTGGCGATGCGCTCCATCAGATCTTCGGAGTACCAGCCTTCCCGCTTTGCTATCGTGACGAACTCTTCGTTCACGTCCGGCATCATCGCGCCCGCCTGGTTGCGCATGAACGCAACCGCGAAGAGCGGCTCGATTCCCGACGAACACCCGGCGATGATCGAGATGGTTCCTGTCGGCGCAATGGTGTTCACATTGCAGTTGCGCAGCATCTGCATGGGACGAATGCGGTTGCCACTCTCGTCGCGGGCACAGGTCTCGTCGAGGCCCCAGATGGAGCGCGCCCACTCGGGGAACGGCCCACGCTCGTTGGCGAGACGCTCACTTTCCTTCTTCGACTCGATGTTGACGAATTCCTGCAGCTTATTCCCGAACGCAACTCCTGCTTCCGAGTTGTAGGGAATTCCAAGCTTCACGAGTGCGTCGGCAAAACCCATGATGCCGAATCCGATTCTTCGGATTCGCTTGGAAAGCGCATCGATTTCGGGGAGCGGATACTTGTTGACGTCGATGATGTTGTCGAGGAAGTGCGTGGAGAAGTGAATGTCCTTCGCCAGTGCATCCCAGTTCATCTGCCCGTCTTCGACGTACAGTCCCACGTTGATCGAGCCAAGGTTGCAGACATCGTATGCGAGGAGCGGCTGCTCGCCGCACGGATTGGTCGCTTCGTACTGGCCAATATGCGGAACCGGATTGTACCGGTTGGCTTCGTCAATGAAGAAGCAGCCCGGTTCGCCGGTGCGCCACGCGCCGTCGATCATCTTCTCCCACACCATCTTCGCATCCAGCTGGCCGGTAACCTTGCCTGAACCAGGATCGACCAGGTCGTAGCTCGTTCCTGCCTTCACCGCTTCCATGAACTTCGTCGTGACTGCAACCGAGATATTGAAATTGGTGATCTGCGTGAGGTCTTCCTTGCACGCCACGAACTCCATGATGTCCGGATGATCCACGCGCAGGATGCCCATGTTGGCCCCACGACGCGTACCGCCCTGCTTCACTGCATCGGTGGATGCGTCGTAAAGCTTCATGAATGAGATCGGGCCGGATGCCACGCCCGTTGTCGAGCGAACCATCGAGCCATTTCCGCGCAGGCGCGAGAAACCAAATCCGGTGCCGCCGCCCGACTGGTGGATCAGCGCCATCGAGCGAAGCGTATCGTAAATGCCGTTCTGGCCATTGGAGAGAGAATCCTCGACCGGCAGCACGAAGCAGGCGGAAAGCTGGCCGAGCGGACGGCCTGCGTTCATGAGGGTCGGTGAGTTCGGCTCGAACTTCCGCTCGGTCATCAATCCATAGAAAGACGTCGCCATGCCCGTAACATCCGCGTCGCTGGCACCATACCGCCTGTCCGCTTCCGCGACAGTGCTGGCTACACGCCAGAACATGTCCTCCGGCTGCTCCACTGGCTTGCCCGTCTTGTCCTTAATCAGATAGCGCTTCTGGATTACAGTGCGCGCATTCTGATTGAGATCGGCGGCCTGGGACGGTGGACGGGACGGAATTGGCATTAGTACATCTCTCCGCTGGTAAAAAATCGATGGGAAAAAGCGTGTTTCTAACTTGGGGGCAGCATTTTACGAGCGTTCGTGAGTCCACGCCAGTACTTTCATAACTCTCTGCATAGCAACCACTTAGGCAATCAACATCACGAATCGAAAAACGGCGTTTTGTTTTCCACCGAACTCGACATCAAGTCCGAAAATTTTCTGAAAGCCGCCAGTTTCAGGATCGCGACAGCAAACCCATGAAACAGTAACCGCCGCCTCCGCAACGATTTAGCATCTCTTCGCGCCACGAAATTACACAAATCACATTCACGCTGGCTCCATGCTGACCGCATACGAACCAGCCGCGCGAATCCGATACTTGCCGCGAAACACGTTGCCGCAAATGGCGAAATAAATGGTCTCCGTCGCGAATTCCCCGCGAGGGAGACCATAAAAGTAAATCTAACAAATCCGGCGTTAAAAAGAACTGCCGGCTGTCACATAGAATGAGGGAGAACCAGCCTTGAAACGACCCTTCGCGACACGCTGTGCCAATCCAAGACGGAAGCGAAAAGGAAAGTCTCGCTGGAACCCAGTATCCAGGTTCAGCTCAGCGCCTACAGAGCCGATCCATGGGGTTCCCACAAACTGAGGCTCACACGCCTGCGCGGTGGATACAGCGGCCGCCGGGCAGTAGGCGCGCCCGGCATCGCCAAACAGGTCGCCCGACACCCGGTCCAGGAAAAGCGGTACCCACCCGACACCACGGCCGGGAGCCGCGATCGGAAAGCGGTATTCCAACGAACCCGAAACCGCGCGGATTCCACGCTCGGCAGATGGAGAAAATCCCCGCACGCCAAAGGTGCGGCTTGCGTCACCTACATCATATCCCGGCAGCAATTCAACTGACGATCCGCTAATCCCCCCAACCGAAAGGCTTGAGATCGCACGGCCGTCAGCGACTCCACCTGCCACACGCGCCGACAGAACGTGATGCGCAAAACCCGGAAGGTTCAGTGACTTGTAAACAGCCGTAGAACCAATGAATGTGCGGGTAGACAGACTTGAAGCCCCTCGGCGCCAACGCTGCCGCGCGCTCCCGCTCACAATTATTCCATCCTCGCGCGAAATACTAAGCGTCGGCCGCTGCACGTTGCTCCACAGGCCGTTCGCGCTAAGGCCCGGATAACTGGTCGTCCCCTGAAATCGCGCGGGAAGTTTGGCGAACACCGAGTCGGGAGAAGTGCGATAGTCCCTCGTCTCGAGATCTGCGCCAATGCTTACCTGACCAAGCGTGCGGAGGCGCGGCCTGACGAACGCCGCTTGAGCCGATGCGACGCGGTCGCGCCTGTCGATACGACCCACTGGGTTTTGCGTATTGCCGGCCGCAAAAACATTTCCGCGATCCCATGACTGTTCGAGAGCGAAATCGAGCATGGGTACTCCAAGTCCCGCGAAGCGGTAGGCAAGAATCCCGGAGAATTCGTGATACCTCGTCTGGACCGTTGCCGACGCATAGTACGCATGCCGGCCGATAATGTCCGCGCCGCTGGTGGCGGCTCCCCACTCGGTACCGTCAAGAGTGGAGCTGTACAAAATGGGCTCCCAGTAGCGCGGAAGCAGCGTTCCTATCGCACTGTACGGTTTGGCGGGTTCCCGGCTCTCCTCGAGCGCGGGTAGCAATCGCGACGACTCAGGCACGCATAGCGCACAAGTGTTGCGCCGCAACGAAGCTGCCAGCGCGCCTGGTTCGGCACTCAGGTCGAGCGGCGCGACGCCGAGATGGTAACCCCTGCCAGTGTAGAGAACACTCGCAAGCGACTCACCGTCGGGGGATGGCTCCGGGGAGGTCAATCCGGTTATGGCGGCAGAAATCCGGCGCGGTTCACCGCCTGGCGACCAGGCATAGAGCTCGGGCGCACCTTCGCGATCCGAGCTGAAAAAAATGTTGCGTCCGTCGATGCTCCACGAGGGCGTTGCGTCCACAGCCGAAACCCGGGAGGTCTGCGCTATCGTTTTCCCGAGCGTGTCCATCACGACGATGGAGGAGGTACCGCCCCGGGTGATTTGCACAGCTGCAATGCGACTACCATCCGGCGACCATCGCGGCTCGGCCCATTGCATCGCCAGTGATTCACCGACAAGCGGCCGGATCGCTTTCCCATCGCGCGAGACATAGACGAGGCGGGTACTTCCCGCAACAGCCTGCACGGCGACGATTCTTCCATCGCGGCTGACGTCGGGTGTTGTCAAACGCGCACCGTACGTGAGTCTCGTCTGCTCGCTGCCGCGTTGCACGAACAGGTCGCTCCTGATTATGTAGGGACTCAGGTATTCAGGCTGAGCGAATAGAAGAGAGCCGTCGGGCAGCGGGATGTTCGCCTGAATTTCATTGCGCCGACCGAGGCTGGTGCGGGAGCCGCTTGCGGAAATCGAGTATGCCGCGAGTGATTCCTTCCCATTCGACACTGACGCGATGATTGCGTCGCCCTTCCAGCGAGGAAACGATGTAACCCGTGCGTCCGTGGTGAGGTCTCTCCACTGTGCCATTGCGCCGGGATTTCGTGGAGTGACGCGAAGCAGTGAATCCGACCACTGCTTCCATGCGGCCTCAAACGAAACTCCGAACGCACGTTTCACCGCGCGGCCGCGAAAGAACGGGAGCGCGATAGCAGACTCCTCTATAAAATTTCCTATCGAGCGGGGACCGCGGGTCTGCGAGAGGTAGTCAAAGAGCAGCGAACCATAGACATAAACAACTTCACCGCCTGGAAACTGTGTGGAGGAGCGTGACAGGTCGGAGAGCCCGGGAATGCGGCCTGTGGACGCTGCGCCACGCGCGACCATCGAGTGAAAGCTGCCCTCGAGTCTTCCGCCACCGGTAAGGCGCGACTCGTAATACACGGCGAGACCTTCGGTCATCCATGCAGGACCATATGCATTCGGGAAAAACGCAGGGTGTCGACCGAGAACGTTCCTGGCAAGCGCCCACACTCCGCGGGCACGATCGAGATGAAAGATGTGCGTGAGCTCGTGGGTGATCACGAGCTGGTTCCAGTCGTTGTAGTTCCGAAGTGAAATTGCGTCGATTGGTGGATGCGCGAATATGACGATCGTGTTGTACGGAAACACGGTCGCGTACCCGTTGGTGAAATCGACGTTATCGGAAATGACGAGCTCGATCCTGCTCCTTGGAGCCACCAGCTCCGCGGCGAGCTGTGCGAACGCGCGCTCCGCGTTTATTGCTGAACGCCGACCCTCATGCTCGAGGTCGCGCGTGAAATGAATGTTGAAATGCTCGGTGCGAAGGGTCAGCCAGCGCGCATCAGGAGATATCTGCGCGCCGGCAGTGGAAGCGCTCACAGTGAGCGCTGCGATCAGCAGCTTCCATCTCACTTCTGGCGGGCGAAGGTCCTGAAATAATCTTCCA
>JACDDZ010000134.1 GCA_013816695.1 Gemmatimonadaceae bacterium | reverse complement strand
CGAAGCCTACCTCGCTTTTGTCGGAAGCACGGAGAACATCAACACGATCCGGGCCTTTCTCACGCAACGCGACAAGCTGACTCCGCTCCAGATACGTCAGCTGGAATCGATGCTTTACAACGCCGGAAGCGGACCGCAGACAATTCCCGACATCGTTCGTCGCCGCGTCGCTGCGGAAGCCGCGCAGACTGAGAAGCTTTACGGTTACACGTTCACAGTCAACGGAAAACCTGTGACGCCGAACGAGATCGATTCGACGCTTCGCAACAGTACGAATCTCAAAGACCGTCGAGCCTATTGGGAATCATCAAAAGCGATTGGACCGACGCTCAAGAGCGGAATTCTCGAGCTGCGCGATCTTCGTAATAAAACCGTCCAGGCGCTCGGCTACTCCGACTTCTTCTCGTACCAGGTTTCCGACTACGAGATGACAAGCGCTGAGATGCTGCGTCTGACCGACTCCCTCAACATCCAGCTGCGTCCGCTCTTCCGTGAGCTGCACACGTGGGCGCGCTACGAGCTCGCGAAGAAATATGGCCAGCCGGTGCCTGCACTCATTCCGGCAGACTGGCTGCCGAATCGCTGGGGGCAGGACTGGTCTTCGCTGGTGAACGTCGAAGGAATGAACCTGGACGACGCCTTCAAGGGAAAGACCGCCGAGTGGGTAGTGCATCAGGGTGAAAACTTCTACAAGAGCCTCGGCTTCGACGCGCTGCCACAGAGCTTCTGGGATAGCTCGTCGCTATATCCGCTGTCAGCAACGTCACCGTTCAAGAAGAACACCCACGCATCTGCCTGGCACCTCGATCTTGGGAACGATGTCCGTTCGCTCATGAGCGTCGAGCCCAATGAAGACTGGTATGGAACCGTTCACCATGAGCTCGGCCACATTTACTACTACCAGTCCTACACTCGCCCGGAAGTTCCACTTGTATTGCGCGGTGGTGCAAACCGCGCATACCACGAAGGAATTGGCACAATGATCCAGCTCGCCGCAGGTCAGCGGCGCTTCCTCGCGAACCGCGGAATGATTCCGAAGTCGGTGATGCCCGACACAATACAGTCGATGCTGAAGGAGGCGCTTCAGTATGCCGTTTTCATTCCCTTCTCGACGGGAACGATGACAGGGTTCGAGCATGCGCTGTATGCCGGAAACCTTCCTGCGGACCAGTTCAACGCGAAATGGTGGGAGCTGGCGCGGAAGTATCAGGGCATCGTTCCGCCGACTGCGAGGGGCGAGAATTTCGCGGATGCGCTCACCAAGACACACATCAACGATGATCCCGGCCAGTACTACGACTATGCTCTGTCACAGGCTCTGCTTTTCCAGCTCCACAATCACATTGCGAAGAACATCCTGCATCAGAGCCCGTATGACACGGACTACTACGGAAGCAAGGAAGTCGGAAATTTCCTTCGCACGCTGATGGCCCCGGGCGCCAGTCGGCCCTGGCGCGAAGTTCTGCGCGAAACAACCGGACGCCCTCTGAATGCACAGGCAATGGTGGATTATTTCCAGCCGCTCTACGGCTGGCTCAAGCAGCAAAACCAGGGACGCACATACACCCTCCCTGACCTGGAGTAGCTTAGGTTCGAGAAAACGGGGCTCTTCAGGGGCCCCGTTTTTTTGTGTTCTAAAGCCGATTTCTATTGCGTTAAGTCACGGCTGAGCTAAGACTTGTGCTCTGCAGTACAGTCATTTTGACGCTGCGTGGACACCCTTCCTTGTGGAGAGCCTAAATGTCTCATCCCTATTCGTGCGGCTGGAGCAGATTACGCGCGGTAGTTGTCGTACCATGTTTGATGGCGTTTGCCTCGATTGCAGGCGCGCAGACAATCACCGGAAAGGTCAGTGATGCCGCCGGTCTCGCGCCGCTGGCGGGCGTCCGGATTCATGTCGTCGGAACGGCCACTGGCACCCAAACCAGGAATGACGGTACTTACCGGCTTCCCGCTACGCCCGGCACCTACGTACTCAGGGTGAGCTACATCGGATACGTGCCGCACACCGACACGGTTGTCGTCGGCGCGAACGGAGCGACTCGCGACTTTGCATTGCAGAAGGGTGGCGTTCAGCTCGACGCTGCGGTTGTCACCGGTACGCGCACACTGGATCGTACAGTGGCAAGCTCGCCGGTTCCTATCGACGTGCTATCCCACACAGAGCTCACCGGTACGGGTCGCGTTGAAACTGCGCAGATGCTACAGGCAGCGGCGCCTTCCATCAATTTCCCGCGGCCGACGATTGCCGACGGAAGCGATCACGTTCGTCCGCTGACCCTTCGTGGTCTTGGCCCCGATCAGTCCCTCATTCTCATCAATGGAAAGCGTCGCCACACCAGCGCGCTCGTCAACATCAACGGAACCATCGGCCGTGGATCGACCGGCGTTGACCTCAATGCTATTCCGTCCGAGGCCATCGATCGTATCGAAATTCTCCGCGACGGCGCCGCAGCCCAGTACGGCTCCGATGCAATCGCCGGCGTGATCAACATCATTTTGAAAAGCGATGAGACCACCGATGCGACTGTCCAGCTCGGAAGCAACTACACGATCAACGAGCGCCTGAACACCGATGACCGGCTCACCGACGGTGATCTTGCCACGGTTGCGGCAAACACTGGTGGCGTGCTTTCGAACAGCGGATTCTTTCACGTAACTGGCCAGTACAATCACCGTGGATCCACGAACCGTTCGCTGCCGGATGCCCGCACCCAGTACTTCGCGGGCGATCCGCGAAATACGGATCCCCTGTTCAATGCCCAGGACCATTTTCGTTCAGGCGACGCACTCGTAAACGAGTATGGCGGATTCCTGAATGGCGCGCTTCCGACGATGATGAACGGAATGCAAATCTATGGATTTGCTGGCGTTACCCGTCGCGAAGGTGAGTCCGCCGCCAACTGGCGGCTTCCGAACGGCAACAATACTGTTCGGGCACTTTTCCCGAATGGATTCCTTCCATTCATTCTCAGCACCATCAACGATGCCGCTGGAACGTTGGGTGTTCGCGGGCTCGCCGCCGGATGGAACTGGGATGCGAGTGGGTCGTATGGCCGGAACACTTTCGACTACAACCTGCGCAATACAAACAATGCCACGTTAGGTGCTGCAAGCCCGACGACGTTCTACGCCGGAATGCTCAAGGCCGACCAGGCGGTGTTCAACCTCGATCTCGTACGTCCCTTCTCATTCGACATGTTCGGCGGCCCGCTCAACGTGGCTGTCGGCGGTGAGGTTCGCCGCGATGGTTTTGCGATGGGTGCCGGTGACGAAGCATCGTATAAGGATGGGGGCGTCAAGATTCTTGATGGACCCAGTAAGGGTAATCAGCCGGCCCCGGGAGCGCAGGGTTTCCCCGGCTATCGCCCATCAGATGCAAGCGATAATAAGCGGACCAGTTACGGGCTATATGCGGACCTCGAAGCCAATGTGCTTGAGAATCTGCTGGTTGGAATAGCCGGTCGGGCGGAGAATTATGCCGATTTTGGTGGAACGCAGAACGCGAAGATCAGCGCAAGGTACGGGATCACCTCATGGCTCGCGCTGCGGGGAGCATTGCAGAATGGCTTCCGCGCGCCATCATTGAGCCAGAAGTATTTTTCGGCGACCGCTACGAACTTCCTCAACTTCGGTCAGGGACTTGTTCCGGTCGAAGTTCGTACACTTCCGGTTGAGAGCGGACCCGCAAAGGCGCTCGGCGCGCAGCCGCTCATTCCGGAAACGTCAGTGAACAGAAGCCTCGGGCTTGTGCTTACGCCGATGCCTGCGGCCTCGCTGACAGTTGACTACTACAAGATCACCATCGACGACCGCATCATCTTTTCCGGGAATTTCTCCGGAGCGGCGTTAACAAGTTTCCTTGCAACCCAGGGGTTCCCTGGAGTCGGCAGTGCGCGCTACTTCACCAACGCAATCGACACCAGGACTCGTGGCGTGGACATTGTCGGGCGCTACGCTCGCGACATGGGTGATATCGGAATTTCGCGATTCACTGTCGGATATAACCAGACGAGAAGCTTCGTGACGCGCGTTGCAAACACCCCTCCGGCACTTGCATCACAGCAGTCTGTGCTTTTCGATCGAGTGGAGCGGGGCCGCATCGAGGTTGGCCAACCGCACAATAATCTGAGCATGACGCTCGACCATACTGCCAAGAATCTCAGCGGAAACATCCACGTTCAGCGGTACGGCGAGGTTGGTTTCCGCGGCCTGATCGCTAATTCGAGCTTCGACCAGACATTCAGTCCCAAGTGGATATCGGACGTAAGCCTGTCATATTCCCTGCCGCGTTACGCGCGCATCACCATTGGTGCAGACAACGTGTTTGACATCTACCCCGATCTCCAGATTCCTGGAAATGCGAACGCCGGAATATTCCCGTACAACGGAATTTCGCCGTTCGGCTTCAACGGACGGTTCGTTTACGTTCGCGCGAAGTTGCAAAGATAGTTCTTCAAGTAAGGTAGAAAGAAAACGGAGCCCATACGGGCTCCGTTTTTTTTGTCATAGACGCTCATTGAACATGAATTTTGCTAACAACTCATGAAATTGGTGTGTCCCGACCTCGCGCCGCTCAGAGTACCGACCACGATTGTAGATTCGCGACTTCACGCCGCGCTGCACCGATTCTACAACCTCTTCATCCTCCATCTCCACCGCATGGAGATTCGCGCCAGCGCCATTCTCCCGCAGTTCCTCCCGCCATAGGTACGAGTGAAACGAGACTCGTGTCCGGTTAACGGACAACGGAGTCACGACATTCAGCGACAGGCCCCACGGATAAAAATTCAGCATGGTATTCGGGAAGAGCCAGAAATAAAAGGCAGCGACCCGCTCGCCTGAATTCGGATGGCCCTGAGGCAGCTCAAAGACCGGCTCTCCTGGACGCGCGATTCCGAGCTGAAGGTTGGAAAAACCGAATCTTTCGGTGCGGTAGTTCGCGTAGTCGAGTTTCTCAGCAAGCCCCGCATGTACATACGGGATATGAAATTCCTCGAGGTAGTTATCGCAGTACAGCGCCCAGTTGGCCTCGATCAGGTAGTCGTGTGATGACTTCGTGTCGCGCCTGAAAGAGTCCAGGGGCATCCACTCCACCCGCTCGCGCACCGGGGAGATCCAATCCTCGAACGACATGGCGGGATCGATTCCCGAGAAGAGAAGCGGTCCAAACTGTTCAAGCCTGAGCTGACGCAGATTGTCAGACTCGGCAGGAAAGCCGACAGTCGACTCGAATTCCGGCATGCTCGCCAGCGTGCCATC
>JACDDZ010000133.1 GCA_013816695.1 Gemmatimonadaceae bacterium | reverse complement strand
ACCTCGAGGCGTCTTCGAATGTCACCGGCAACTTCAGCGCGGGTCACGTCGGGATGACGGCGAACGGCCTCGACGAGCTGGGACGCGGAAATGACTGCATGAATGAAGAGCCGCTGCATCAATCCTTCCGGTATTCCAACAGTCAGTTCGGTGAGATAGGATGACTCGCCGGTTTCAATCAGGTCGCGGACGACGCTGAGTGTTGCAGGTCCTACGTTCGGTGTGTCGGCAAGCTCGCCACTGGCGAGAAGGGGCGCCAGGTCATCACTGTCGAGCGACAGGATGGATTTTGCGGCCTTGCGGTACGCGCGCGACTTGAACTTCTGTTCGCCGACAGCGTCCAGGACGTCAGCGATTTTGTTGAGAGAGTGTGCGGCGGTGCGGGAATCCATGCGGAGAGCAAATGCAAATAGCGAACTACGAACAAAAGCTGCTGGCTATTAGCTGACGCTATTAGCTATTAGCCAGCTAAAAGCTTGTAGCCTCAGCTAGCAGCTTGTCGCTTTGGTCGCAGTTGCAGTTGCGGTTCCAGTTGCAGTTCAATCCTCAACCCCAGCCGCGCCCTTGAGCCTGTCAACAACTTCATGCAGCTGCTGCTGGATGAGATCGATTTCCTGGTTCGCGCCTTCCTTGTCGATCATGCCGCTGCGCATGGTGACGGCGACCCGGTTCATGTACTTCACTTTGGTGAGGATGTCATCGACTGCGCGGCGGAGACTTATGTAGCGGCGCTTGTCTGCGCGGGCGCGGTGGTAACGTCGCACCAGATCGTCTGCGGTCAGTCTCTTTGCCAGGACAACCGCTTCGTCGACAGTCCTGCCCGGAATAGCGCCATGATCGGGAATCCCGGTGTCGTTAGTAAGCGCTTCCGCAAACCAGAGGCGGCCGATGTACTCGATTCCGTCGAATGCAATTCGAACGGAAACATTGTACGACTTGCCGTCAACGCCAATGGTTGTGAGGTGCTGCTGAACGACTCCGAATTCCGCCATGCCTAAGGCCTTGCCAGGTCAGCTGTTCGTGAAAGAAAGCTCTCGACTGCCTGAAAGAGCCTTTCCGGTTGCTCAACGTATGGTACATGACCGCAATCGTCCAGAACTATGAGGTCAGCATTCATGACTTTGGCAGCCTCAATTGAGGACGCCACAGGTATGGGATCGTCACGCCCGTGAACTATAAGTGTAGGATATTTCACTGCGGACAGGCGGGGAAGCAGGTCGTAGTTGCCCAAACTCTCCCAAACTGACTGCTGTACCCTGCTGATGATTCGAAACGGGGTGAGCTCCCGGGCATCGTGCGGGTCCGCGAAATAGGCAGCGACACTGACCTCGAATGCACGCTGCCGGTATCCGTCCGGATCTCGATCACGCATCCCCGATGCGTTCAATTGAGCGCGCATTTCCTCAACTGCATCGCTTTTTTGGCGGCGGGAGAATTCTCCCTCAAAATCGCCCCGAAACCCGCGATTCACCGGCGCAGGGTCTATCAGCACCATCCGCCGCGGCGTTGGCAAGTTATTCCTGGCGGTAGTCTCAAGGGCATACAAGAGGCTGAGCAGGCCACCAAAAGAATACCCGACGAGAGTGAGAGGCTCGAGCGCGAGCTCGTTGATCACGGCGGCCATGTCCTCCATGTGGGTCTGCCACGTGACCGGCGAGTTATCGGGTGCACGCGATCGTCCACCGCCGCGCTGATCGAAAAAGAACATCTGGTGATCGCGCGCGAAATGCAGCATCTGCGGAAGCAGGTAGCGATGATCTGCGCCAGGTCCGCCGTGCATGACAAGTATCTTCGGCTTGCCGGGTTCGCCGTACGAGCACCAGTAAAGTGGCACGACCGTCGAGGTTGTCATTCCTTCGGCGCGGGGGGCAGGAATGGGCGGCACTAGTTCAGATCCGGGAGAATTAGCGATCAGTGAAGTCTGTTTCCGTGCTGACGGCACGACACGTTGCCGCGAGCAACTCCGCGGTGCGATCCAGATCTTCAAGACTCACAAGCTCATTTGGTGAGTGCATGTAGCGATTGGGAACTGAAACCAGCCCGGTGGCAACGCCCTCACGGGCGATGTGAATTGCATCCGCGTCTGTACTCGTATCGCGACCAGCGGCGTGCAGGGTGTAGGGAATTGAATTGTCTTCCGCAGCCTTCTTGAGAAGCTTGAATACTACCGGCGAGATAATCGATCCGCGCGTGAGGACCGGTCCCTTCCCAATACCCGCTTCGCCAATTTCCTTTTTCTCGACACCCGGATGATCAGTCGCAAAGGTCACATCGACTACGAGCGCCATCTGCGGGTTGATGCAGGATGCACATACCGTCGCCCCACCGCCCCTGAATCCAATTTCTTCCTGAGTAGTAGCAACCGCTACGACGCGCGCCTTACCGGAGTTTTCTGAATACCTGCGCAGGGCTTCAAGGACAACGAATGCGCCGATTCTGTCATCGATTGACCTGGATACAATTCTTCCATTGGGGAACTCGATTGTCCGTGAATCGATGACTGCTGCATCTCCAACAGACACGAGGTCTTCAGCTTCCTTCTTTGAAGTGACCCCCAGGTCCACCCAGAGCTCCGTCATCTTGGTGGCTTTTTCGCGCTCCTCGACCTTTATGAGATGGATAGGCTTCTTCCCGACGACACCAAATACATCTCCGTTCCTGCCAAGAATCCGCAAGCGCTGCCCGGTAAGTATCTGTGTATCCCATCCGCCGATTCCCGTGATGTATGCGTATCCGTCGTCATCTATATAAGTGATAATGACGCCGATCTCATCTATGTGTCCGGCAAGCATGATGGTGGGCCGTCCGTCAGGATTAACCTCAGCCATGCTGTTGCCCGCAACATCCGCGGTAACGGTCGCGAACTGTTTCGCCTGTTCCCGCCACACTTTCGCTGGCGCCGACTCGAAGCCAGACGGGCCGGGAGTGTCGAGGAGTTTTTTGAGGAAAGTGAGGGATTCTGGGGTAATCATTGTTGACGGGTAGTGAAGGGCTCTGGCGCGAATATAGCTGGCCTTTTTGGTTACGTGTACCGTTTAGCGTGGCGTTCTAACGCCAGAATAGACTTTCAATCAGGGAGTATAAGTGCGGATTTTCGGTTTCCTTTTTGTTTCTTTGATCCCATTGGCCACCAATGCGCAATCGGATTCTCTCCGCAGCGCACCAATCTCCAACGTCCGCTACGAAGTCACCCTCGACTCAACCCGCATAGCTGCAAGGACTATTGCGGTCTCCATGACTTTCGACGTGCGCTCGAACAGAAGCGTGCTGCTTTCAATTCCGGCATGGACTCCCGGTTCGTATGAAATAAGAAACTTTGCAAAGTACCTTTCGCACTTTAGCGCAACACAGGGAAGCGCAAAGCAGCAGTGGGACAAGGTGGATTACGACACATGGCGGGTTAAACCGACTGGGACAGGTTCGGTCACGGTTCGATTCGACGTTCGTGCCGACACGCTCGAGAATGCCAGTGCGTGGACCCAGAGGGAGTTTGCCTTTTTCAACGGTACCAATGTTTTCATGTATCCCGAAGGTGCGGGATACGATTTCGCGTCGACTGTCACACTGCGGGTACCTGCCAGCTGGAAGATTGTAACTGGGATGAATGGCTCGTCGGCGACGAGAACATTCACGAGTACCAGCTATCACGAGCTCGTGGATCATCCGTTCTTTGTCGGCAGGTTCGATGTGGACAGCGCTGATGTAGCGGGTGTTCAGGTGCGCATTGCCACCTATCCATCGCAATCAGTTACCCCGCGCGCGCATTCAATCATCTGGGACCAGTTACGGAAAATCATTCCTGTGGAAGCGGCTGTTTTTGGTGAAACGCCGTTCAGGACGTATACGATCCTCCAGGTCGTGGATTCTCTTTTCCCCGGAGCTGCGGCGCTGGAGCATGAGAACTCTGAGCTTGCAATCATGTCGCCGGACTTCCCAGGCTCGGTCACCCTGGGCGGATTGCACGCGCATGAAATCTTTCACGCGTGGAACGTAAAGCGCCTGCGTCCGGCCGACATGGTGCCGTACGAGTACGACCGTCCACAGCCTACGACGCTCCTGTGGGTCAGTGAGGGAATTACCGACTACTATGGGGATCTGGCTCTGGTTCGCGGCGGCGTCGCAACTCCGGAGCAGTTCTATTTCCTCACACTTTCGAAGTATGAGGAAGTGCTGAACGCGGAGTCGATCGAGGCACTCGAGGACCTGTCGCTTTCTGCATGGCTCTCAGGCAGTGGAGGCGGCGGTGAGTTGTACTATTCCAAGGGCGCTCTCGCCGGATTGATGCTCGATATCGCTATAAGGGACGCATCCAATAATCGGGCCTCACTCGATGACGTAATGCGCGATCTGTACAAAAGCACTTACAAGCAGCAAAAGGGATTTTCCGGCGAACAGTGGTGGGCATCTGCGTCACGGTTCGCAAATGGAAAGTCGTTTTCTGATTTCTACCTGAAGTTTGTCGACGGAAGAGAACGGTTTCCGTTGGACAGCATGCTCCGCCTTGCAGGATTACGGCTCGAAGAGACTGTGTTTCGCATTCCGAAAATCGGGGTGTCGCTGCAGGAAGACAGCATTGGATCGAAAGTATTCGCCGTAGAGCCGGGCGGCTCCGCCAGCAAGGCAGGCATCAAGGAGGGGGATTACGTCGTCTCTTTAGGCGGAATTTCCGCGGACGCACCCGATGCCGTCGAGCAGTTTGCGCGCAAATACATGGGTGGAACCGAAGGCACGCCAATCAGTGTAGACGTAAGGCGCGGAGAGGAAATCCTGCACTTCACCGCGCCGCTGGCGTTCACGGCGCGGTCACTTCGTCAGATTCTCACGGACCCCGCCGCTACGCCAAAGGCTATCGCGATTCGCGAGGGGTTGTTGCGCGGTACAACTCAACCATAGACCGATTGCGCGGCAGCGGACCGGCGTAGGGCTTTCTCATCTCCGCTTCCACTTCGGAAATTTCACGAGGTGCGCGGGAGATCCAGTCGACACCCGCAGCCGTGACTATGTAGTCGTCCTCGATGCGAACCCCGATGTTCGCATAGCGCTTCACTGCTGCGCGAATCGTTTCTCCGAGCGCGCGATTCCTGGGAGTGTTCGGCAGGATACCTACGAGATTCTCGCGCACGTAAATACCGGGCTCGATTGTGAATGCACTGCCTTCAACGAGGCGTGTGGTCGCATTCCGGCTTGGCGCTGCGCCGGGATCGTGGACGTCCAGTCCGATGCCATGTCCCAGTCCATGCATGTAATACAGGAAGTACTGTGGGCACTGGCGGCTGGCGGCAGCATCACAGTCATAGGTTGCCGAGGGTGATTCCGTGAGCCCGA
>JACDDZ010000132.1 GCA_013816695.1 Gemmatimonadaceae bacterium | reverse complement strand
GGAAAGGATCTCATCTATCGCTTTCAGCGCGTGCTTCCAATAGAAACGTCGCCGCACGACCCGAATGTTGTCTACGCAGGCTCACAATATCTGCATCGCACCCGCGACGAAGGCGTTACGTGGGAACGCATCTCTCCTGACCTGACATGGAATCCGCCGGAACGGCAGCAGCGAGTCTCGGGTGAGCCGATCACGATCGACGTCACCGGCGAGGAGTACTACAGCACACTGTACGCGATTCGTGAATCGCCCGTTCAGCGCGGCGTGATCTGGACGGGCGCGAATGACGGTCCGTTCAGCGTTACCCGCGACCATGGGAAGACATGGAAAACGGTTACGCCGCGCGCGCAGCCCCAGGGATGCAGAGTTCAGAACATCGAGCCTTCACCGCATCGCGCGGCTTCCGCCTACTACGCGGTCCTCTGCTACCTGCTCGGCGATTTTCGCCCGTACATCTGGCGCACCGACGATTTTGGCGCGACATGGACGCTGCTCACTCCCGGCAACAACGGAATTCCTGCCGACGAGCCTACGCGCGTAGTGCGGGAAGACCCGGCACGCGCTGGATTGCTATACGCCGGGACTGAGTTCGGGTTGTTTGTGTCATTCGACAATGGGACCAGGTGGCAGTCGCTGCAGCTGAACCTGCCGGTTACACCGATCACGGACATGAAGATTCACCGCAATGACATGGTGCTTTCCACGCAGGGTCGCGGCTTCTGGATCCTCGATGATATTACGCCACTCCAGCAGCTCGGACTCGGCACGATTCCGTCGAAACACCTGCTGAGGCCGCGCACTGCGTACCGCATGCGCTACATAGCGAACTTTGGTGGGATCGAATCTATTCGCCAGTCTTCGGTTGATCCGCAGTACCTGCCGCCCGGCGCAGTGATCAACTACTGGCTCGCCGACAGCAAGGCACTAGTGAGGCTGGAGGTTCTCGACGCAACCGGCGCGGTTATCCGCATGATGTCGAGCGAGGACGACACGACTGTTCGCGAGCCACAGACTATGTCCTCACCGCGACCTTTCGTTCCGAGCGCGGGAGCTACCCGTCTTTCGAAAGTATCCGGACTGAATCGATACGTCTGGGATCTTTCGCTGGCGGGACCTTGGGACACGAACGTGCGGCGAAATGGCAGGAACGGACCCATGATCCTGCCCGGTACCTATACGGTCAGGTTCACGACTGGTGGAATTACAGAAACCCAGCCTCTCAAGGTCGAGGCCGATCCCAGAATTGCGCGTGACGGAATTACAACTGAGATCATGCGCGAGCAGCTCGCACATAACATAAGTGTTCGCGACCTTGTTACTGATGTAAACCTGACGGTCGCACGCCTGGGCGAGCTCAAGAAAAAGTTTGCAAACAATCCCACAACAATGGCCGCGTTGGCAGCCGTTGAGGCAAAGCTGGTTACACCCCTCATTCGCTACAGCAAGCCGGGCCTGCAGGCGCATATCCAGTACCTGTATGGAGCGGCAATGGATGCGGACCAGAAAGTGGGACGCGATGCAATCGAGCGTCACGGTGTGTTGCGCAAGGAGCTCGATGCGATCATCAACGAGCTGAAGCAGATCGACAGCATTTGAGCATGGAATCCCTGGAGCTTCCCGCGTCGATTCCGGCGCGGGGGAATCGCTTCTCCCGAGGACTGGGCCGTATGGTCCTGCGCGCGATCGGATGGAAGATCGACGGCGTGTTGCCAAACTTTCCGAAGGTGGTAGTGATTGTCGCGCCCCACACTTCCAACTGGGATTTCCCGCTCGGTGTAACCGGACTTTTTGCACTCGGCGTGAAACTGACATTTCTCGCCAAGCACTCGCTCTTCAAGCCGCCGCTCGGCGCCGTGATGCGATGGCTCGGCGGGGTTCCCGTGAAACGGGTTGTCCGCGAGGACACGGTTGCGATCGAGATCGGAGAATTCCAGCGAAACGACCGATGGGTGCTAGCGCTCGCGCCGGAAGGGACGAGGAAGTTTGTGGAGAATTGGAGATCCGGTTACTACCACGTCGCAGTGGGTGCACCGGCGCCAATAATTCCTGTCGGTTTCGATTACAGCACGAAGACCATATGGATTATGGAAGCATTCCAGCCGACCGGAAACTTCGAAGCGGACGAGAGGTTCTTGCGGGGGCTATATCGGAAAAGCTGGGCGCTGAAGCCGGGAAACTTCCTCGAGGTTTAGCTGCAACCACCGTTGTCAGTAATCAGTTGACCCGTTGCCGTTGTGCGTTTTGAACGGGTAACGGAAACGGAACGACGCATAACCGATAACGCGTATTTGCCCCAGTATCGGTCCGGAGTGTTACATTAGAGCCACTCCTCCACCCAAAGGTCTGAAATGCCCATTCGTGATGGCAAGCGTTATTGCGTTAACCACACCAACTCCCGCATGCGCCGCACCGAGAACTTCAAGGCGCTTGCGAACGTCAAAGGCGATGCGAAGACCGGGACTGTTGATTCCGCATCGGGCATGATTATCATGCCGTTCACATGCGATGAGTGCGGCTATGTCGAGCTGTATGTGGCAGACAAGGAAAAGCTGGAAACAGCTCAGTAAGAGATTCTAGAGCGACCGAGGAAGCGTAAGGGTAAAAACGCTTCCTGTTCCGACCTCGCTGCGGACGGAGATTTCTCCGTCCATTCCCTTGGCAAGATCGCGGCTGATTGCGAGACCGAGACCAACGCCTTCCTTGGGCTGATTCAGGCTTCGATCGAGCTGAATAAAGGGCGCGAATATCTGTTCCAGTTTGTCTGCGGGGATGCCGCACCCTGTGTCTTCAAACTCGATGTCAACGGAATTATCACGCGGAACCATTCGCACTGAAATCCGTCCCCCAGGGGGAGTCGCGCGAGTGGCGTTCGTTATCAGGTTCGTGGAGATCTGCAGAATGCGATTGCGGTCTCCTATGAGCGCGAGGTCGGCTGGACAGTTCTCGACTTCCAGCGACAGGGACCGCGCCGCTACCTGATGTTCCACAAGAGCCGGCAATGCTTCCACAATTTCCGAGCAAAATATCTTGTCGCGCTGCAATTCAACTTTTCCCGCTTCCAGCCGCGCGAAGGAAAGAATGTCGGTAATCACGGTGAGAAGCTGTTCCTGGTTGGTCCGGATTCGTCCTAAACCCTTCAGCTGCTGGTCGTTGAGAGTGCCGTAGAGTCCGAGCTCCAATACGTCGAGGAACCCAAGAGTCGCGTTGATCGGCTGACGCGTTTCATGACTCATCGCCGCAAGAAAATCAGCTTTCGCCTGATTTGCAGCGCGAGAGGCCTCGGCAGCTTCCCTCTGAAGATGCACGTCAGTGTTGGATCCAACCCACCTCTGGATTATCCCGTTGGAATCGCGGAGTGGCGAAACACGCGTCAGGAACCAGCGAAACTCGCCCTCCGCGCTACGAAGGGGAAACTCCATTTCGAAGGGAGCGCCGGAGGAAATAGATTCGGCCCATTTCTCGAGGACGCTCGGAAGGATTTCCGCATCATGAACGGACTGCCAGCCCCACCCCTCCATGTCGGCGGGAGTAGTGCCTGTGTATTCATACCATTGATTGTTGTACCAGAAAATCCACCCATCTGCGTTTGCCATCCACGCCAGGGTTGGCAGCGCGTTGAGCGCTGTACGGAACTGTTCTTCACTTGCACTCAGCTTGTCGTTGAGGATGCTTGCTTCCTCGACCTTGAGTGCGAGCTCCCGCGCTTTCTCTTCCGCTTCCTTCCGCGCGACTACCTGTTCAGTGACGTCCGATCCGTGCGAGATCACCCCAATAGCTTTGCCATCGCGGTTCCTGAGGGGCATGTATACCAGGTCCACGAAAACGTCTTCAGGAGAGGAGCCAACGGTGCGAACAACCTGGGCCGGAACCGCTCGCGCTATGAACGGAGTTCCGGTTGCCATTACATCGAGCATGATCTTGTCGAATCCCTGACCTTGCATTTCCGGGAGTGCTTCGAGGAACGGCTTTCCAATAATCGCGCGGTGTCCCACCATCTGGAGGCCGGCTTCGTTTACACGCTCTAATACCAGGTCAGGCCCGCGAAACAGCGCAAAAAAAGCGGGCGACTGCTGGAAGAGCTCTTCCAGCTCACTCTTGGTCGCGCCAGTATCGCCTGATGCGGGAACGCCTGTTGGGGAATTTATGGGCAAAGCTGATTGGTTGGGCGTTTATCCTCGATAGCAATACTACACTGCGAACACGCGGGTAAAAATCACCATCGCCACTCCATCGCGATAAAAATCCTCAACGAGTCCGGTTGGATTGTAGCCCGACTCAAGCAGCACATCCCGGTACGGCCGAAACTCGTCAGTGTCCGGGAATTCAGCGACGATCTGCTGCGCTCCCAGGTTCTGCACGTCGTGCGCCACAAACGACAGCAAATCCATAACCCGCCCGGTAATTGGAATCGCTCCGTAAAGCGCTGCTGTGCCGATTGTGCCGGCAACCATTCCATAGGCCGCGACGATCTCTATCTTGGCATTTTCGACGGCCAGCGCTACGCGGTACTCATCGTTGGGTGTCGCCAGCGCGGCGTGAACGATTTCATCGAGACGCGAGTTTTTGAGTGTACGCCCCGAGAGGAGACAGGCGTCGACAAGCTCCACATCTTCGTTGTGCGCGCGGCGGAAGTTCATCCTGGGTATGATTGTCCTTATTGGGCATCAAGGCAGTTAACGACAACATACAGCTACTAGCTGTTAGCTGACGCTATTAGCTGTTAGCTAGCTATTAGCTTGTAGCGTCAGCTTGTAGCTAGCAGCTGTATGTTGTAGTTGACGCACGACTATAGATGTATCGCCCGCCCCAAAGCTCCGAGCGCGGCTTCCTTGACGACTTCCGAAAGAGTCGGGTGCGAGTGAACCGTAATCCCAATGTCCTCGGCCGATCCCCGGTACTCAAACGCGAGCACGACTTCCTGGATAAGGTCCGAAACGTTAGGCCCGATCATGTGACAGCCTAACAGCTCGTCGGTTGTTTTATCGGCGATGAACTTCACGAATCCGCTGGTCTCGCCCATCGTGCGTGCGCGCCCGTTCGCGGAAAAGGGAAACTTTCCGACGCGATACTCGCGGCCGCTCGCCTTCACCTCATGCTCGGCGAGTCCAACGCTCGCAATCTCTGGCCACGTGTAGACCACCGACGGCATGGACTTGTGATCCATGTGCGCCTTGTGACCCGCGATGACTTCCGCCGCGACAACTCCTTCTTCCTCGGCTTTGTGCGCGAGCAGTTTTCCGCCGACAGCATCACCAATTGCAAATACGTTGGGAAGGTTGGTGCGCATCTGCTCGTCGACGATGATCTCGCCGCGCTGGCCGAGCTTTAACCCGAGTGCTTTGGCATCGATCCCGTTCAGCGCAGACTTTCTGCCGACGG
>JACDDZ010000131.1 GCA_013816695.1 Gemmatimonadaceae bacterium | reverse complement strand
AGCGGTCGCATGAGCCATGCGTAGAACCCAGCTCGCGAGACCCCGAGCGTCTCGCACACCAAAGCAACAGGCCAGATCCCTCGGTGCTTCGCCACGAAGCCGAACTTCACATCGACTCCTTCGCGAAGTAGGCCGCGGCTTTTTTTAAGATGTCACGCTCCATCCGCAACTTCGCATTCTCTCGTCTGAGCCGCGTGAGCTCCGCAGCCTCAGGCTTCTGCTGTCCCTCGCCAGGGAATGCATGCACCGGGTCCGCTATGTGCGCCCGCACCCAGCCACGCAGCACATTCACGTGCACATCGAGGTCACGCGCTACCTGCGCCACCGCCACCCCACGCTCACGTACCAGACGAACCGCTTCCTGCTTAAACTCCCGGCTGAACCGCCGTCTTGATCCCATCTCCCACCTCCGAATTCCTAAAAGAACCTAAATGAGGTGTCTTTGGAACCGGGTACAGCTCAGTCCTAACTGGTTATTAGACTGACTGTATATACTGCGAAGAAAGCGCATACACTGCAAAGCCCCGCAGCATATCTCGCATTTCTACCCACGCTCAACCGCACAACCCATCGCATCTACTCAACTTCCCAAAAACACCGCTGCAGATATGCTGCGAAACCTTTGCAGCCTATGCACTGCATGAATGTCTGGTGGAACTGTAGCGCCGAAGACAAGCACCGCGCGCCCGTTAACGACGAATCCGACTAACTAGCGCGCGCGCCGCCGGCACTCCGAGAACAACCGTAAGCACGAGATATACGACTCCAAACACAGCCAATACCGCGATAGCAGTCCATGCCGTCACCGCTCCGTATAGCAGCAACTTCATTCCCCACCCCGCCGCAGCCGCTCCGACAGCAGCCCCCCACAACGCCATAACCCGGGAACGCGGAATCCGCATAGTCCCAATCCGCTTCTCCAACCTGTCTCGAAGTAAAAAGAACTCAACCCATCCCGCGATTCCGGCCGACGCAGTCAAACCCATCACGCCCCACTTCTTGTCAATTCCGGTCCAGTACGGAATCCCAAGCGCAAACACAAACCCCAGCGTAATGGTCAGGAATACACGGATCAAAGCAAAGTTTCTGGGCGTGCGAGTATCGCGCAGCGCAAAGAACGCCGATGAGTACAGGCGACCCCAGGTCGAAGCCAGAAGCCCGATTGTCGACCCTGCCAGGGCCTGCCATACCCATATTGTCTCACTACGGGTGAAGCGGCCCCACTGATACAGCGCGGCCGTTACCGCGTCGCCGAGCAGAAGAAATGCGATTGCTGACGGAATTACAAAGAAGGCGATGCGCTCGAGGCCGGACGACAGTCGCACGCGTAGATACGCCGCAACTTCCTCATCCGTCCCAACCGCTCGCGACATCTCCGGCAGCTCGGCGGCAGATACAGCCATTCCAAAAAGGCTTACCGGGAGCGTGTAAAGCACCTGCGCGTACGCCAACGTCGCAACGGATCCCTGCGGCAACCAGCTCGCTATGTAGGCATCGATGAATGCGCTGATCTGCACGACGCCCCTGCTTATGAAAGCAGGAAGGAAGTTGCGCGCTACAGTCCTGGTGCTCTCATCCCTAAAATGGGTGTTGAGCGGAAATCCGCGCAAAAGCGGAAGCACGAATGGCAGCTGAATACCGAACTGCAGCGCGCTTCCAACCACAGACGCCCACGCAAACAGCTCCGCAAGCCGATGCTGCCCGGTGCTTCGCCCATACACAATCAGCGCTACAATAGTCGCGAGATTCCAGAGAACCGGCGCCGTATACGAGATGAAGAACTTACGATGACTGTTAAGTATCCCGAGACACCAGGCACTGAACACAAGGAGCCCCGCACCCGGGAACAGAATCCGGGTAAGCAACACGGTCAGCTCACGCCGCTCTCCAGTGAATCCCGGGGCAATGAGCGCAACGAGATAAGGCGCAGCGAGAACGCCGAGCAACACGACGATCGACGAAACCATCGCAAGACCGGCAGCGACGGCCCCGGCGAGACGACGCGCGCGAACTTCATCGCCCTGTGCGAGCAGGCGGGAATACTCGGGAATGAACGACGCCGAGAGCACACCTTCGCCAAAAAGCGTTTGCAGCATGTTCGGTATGCGAAACGCAGCATTGAACGCATCGGCTGCGACCGACGTCCCGAAATAGTACGCAAAGAATTTCTGGCGAATGAGCCCGGCGATGCGGCTAAGGAATATTCCCGCGGCCACGAGGAACGACGCATTGGAGCGAGGTTTGTCACTCACAGCAGATCCGTCACATGCGCGCGCGCACCTTCAAGCATCTTCGACTGCAAATCATCCCCATACCTTGCAAGCAGCGCAACAAAACTGACAGCGCGTTCCTGCGGCTTTCCGAATGGATACAACGATGCCCGCGCTGCCGCTATGTCGCGTAACTCCCTGGTCCCACTTTGTTTCATTGCCGCACCGAGTCTTCGCTGGAACCGTTCAAGGCGATGATCGATGTCGCGCTGCAAACCCGTGATCACGGTTTCCGGCACCAGCCCCCCAGTCATCGCCCTGGCCTTGCCAGCGGCCGCTGCAGCATCGCGAAGGTCCCCAACTACTTCCATGAGCTCGGCAGGTATCGAAGCCTTGGCACGCGTAGTCTCCAGCGCGTGCGGGTCCGCAAAATCAGAGGGCGTCAATACGTACTTCGCGAGAATCCTGTCCACTCGCGGCTCAATCACCGTGCCCGACCAGCGCGGGACCGCCACTGGCTGCGCCACGCCAAGTGCATCAGCCACAGCGCTCACCTGGGCGAAATAGGCAATCTCTGCGGGGCCGGCAACGTACGCGGCAGTCGGCAGAATCGCCCGCTCCATGATTGGACGCAAAAGAACCGTCGCGCCCAGCTCGCCTGCAGTAGCGCGCGCCGCTTCTGCACCTGCAGACGCAACAGGAATACGTTCCTTGCCAGTCGCCGAATACCGGAAGACGAGCGACCGCCCAGCAACTTCACGAACCTGCGTCTTGAATCCAGCGGCCTTGATTGCAGCAGCACGCTCGGACAAAGCGGACGCGGCCTTGTCTGCATTGACCAGCGCCCTGGTCAACAACGGATGCCCGACTGCCCTCACTTCAGGATGCGCCGCGTCGAGCACGGCTATGCCAAGCGGCTCGAGGATTCCCCGCAGCAGATAGACGTACGCACCCCCGACCGTAGCGCCCGCTCCATAGGCCGAACGCACAAGGTCCACGATCGGAGAATTCGAGCTCGATCCCACACCGCGAAGAAACTCGTCCAGCACTCCACCCATTTCAGGGAGCGGCTCGTCGGCCAGCGGACGCTGAACTTCATCCCGCTTCTCAACGCGCAGCTCCAGCGCCCCATCTCCAGACGGAACAACAATGCTACTGCTCTCGGCGAAATCCGCGTCATCGGTCGCGGCCCAGAATACTGGAGCCACCGGAACACCGGTGAGCTTCTCGAGTTCATCAGCCAGCGCGAGCGCCGTTAGTGCCTTGGCGAAGGTGTAGCCCGGGCCGCCAAACAATCCCGGCTGCTGGCCGGTTGTGACAACGAGTCCACCATTTGACGCGCGCTGCATCCTCGCGTGCGCTGGCGCGCCGGATGTCAATCCGAACGCACCACTGAGACGTGCGAGCCAATCTGTGCCATTGAACTCGGAGGCAACAGCACGCGCATTGCCCACGAGGAATTCGCTAAACTCCCTGGCCGACTCACCGCCCTGGTACCAGCCGGCTGGTGCGGACCTGGCAAGATATGCCCGGGTAAGCGCAGTCCCACCGAACGGCTCCGTGATTACCCGCATGCTATTCGCGCACCGCAAACATCACTGCGCGCGGCGACTGGTCAGTGAGTGGGCCACCTGCGTAGTCGCCCTTCATGTCACGCACGCTGAATCCGCTCTCTTCCAGCATCATCACCAATTCATCAACTGAAAAAAGCCGCACACGCTCTATGAATTTCTTTTCCGAACCGGAAAGCGAGATAGTCTTCTGCACGAATTTCCCGCCATCGGTAATAGCGCGGCGCTGCTCCACCACTTGGTCCCCTACCCGCTTCTCATCAAAAGCGACCAGACTCGCGCCAACAGATTTGCTGTTCAGGAAATCCAGGACGAAGGTGCCGCCTATATCCACAACCCGCGCCACCTCGGCCAGTACTCTAAGATGCTGTGCATCAGACTCGAAGTAGCCAAAGCTTGTAAAGAGATTAACGCACAGGTCAAACGACCGGTCCGCAAACGGAAGAACACGCATGTCGCCGCGCACGTAATTACCATCGGGCTCGGCGGTTTGTGCGACCTTGAGCAGCACTGCCGAGAGATCCAGGCCAACTGTCCACCACAGGTCTGCGAGCGGGCGGGTGTGTCGTCCGCCGCCACACGCGAGATCCAGCACTCGATCGATTCGCTTTCCCGCAACTTCGGCCGCAATCATGTCCACAGCGTGCTGCGCCTCACTCTCATCCCTGTGAGGATACAGAGCGAGATACTCTTCACCAAACCAGTCCTCAAACCAGTCTTTCACGTCAGGCTTTGTGGTACGGTTCGTTGCGCACGATCGTTCCCGCCCGGTACAGCTGTTCTGCCAGTACGAGTCGCGCCATTTCGTGCGGCAGTGTCCATTTCCCCATGGCGAGCCGCCGCGCTGCGCGCTCCTTCACATTGTTGGAGACGCCGTGTGCTCCCCCTATGAAGAACGCCACATCCCGCGCCGACTCCCGTGAGGTTTGCATCCAGGCCGCGAATTGCTCGGATGTCATGGATTCACCGACTGCATCGCACACGACAATTGCCGCACCAGCGGGAACAGTGGCCAGCAGCTTTTCCGTTTCACGCTTCACAACTTCGGCTGCCGCAATTTTGCCACGCTCTTCCTTCACCTCATGCACTTCGAGCGGCCAATACCGCGCCGCCCGAGTCTCATAGTCGCTGATTGCCGCGGCAAGCGCCGAGTCGCGAGGCTTCCCGACAACGGCCACTATGAAGCGCATTTACGCAAAGATGCCACGCAGACGATGCACTGTTGCAACTCGGCTAATCGAAAGCATGTACGCGGCAGTGCGCATGTTAACGCGATGCTGCTTGGCGAGCTGGAGCACGTCCGCGAAACTCTTGGCCATGATGTCGCGAAGGCGATCGTTGACGACGTCTTCGGTCCAGAAGTAACCGCCGCGATCCTGCACCCACTCGAAATAGGAAACCGTGACACCGCCTGCGTTAGCCAGAATGTCGGGGATCACGAAAATTCCCTTCTCCTCGAGAATCGAGTCGGCAGCCGCGGTCGTTGGACCATTTGCGCCCTCGCAGATGATCTTGGCGCGAATGTCCTGCGCGTTCTTTGTGGTGATCACGTTCTCCAGTGCAGCCGGCAGCAGAACATCGACTTCGAGTGTCAGCAGGTCGGCCGCCGCAATGGAGTCGCCACCCTTGAACCCTTCCAGCGACTTGTTCTTCT
>JACDDZ010000130.1 GCA_013816695.1 Gemmatimonadaceae bacterium | reverse complement strand
TCAACTTCAGTTGCCAGCTCGTGATTCTGTTCCGTCATGTTTTCCGGGTGAAGATCGTTGCCCCAATAATAGAGATCGCCGCAAACGAAAACCACTGAAACGCGTAACTGCGATGCGATCCCTCATCCAGGGGTATCAGCGTGACCCTCGGAGGAGTCGTGGATGAATCGACGGGCGCAGTTGTTAGAATCGCAAAGACCGGCGCAACTGGATAGGGGAAAACCTTCCGGAGCGTTAGAACATCGAGGTTCCGAAACGATCTTCCGCGGTTTACGGTCGAATCCCCGCCTCGACCCTGTTCAAGCGGAAGAATGTAGCCCTCGCCCACCAGCGAATCCGCTTCATTCCAGCTAGCAGGCACGATGTGGGTTGCATCGGGAGAGTAAACCCATCCGCGATCTATGAGTACGGCAGTGTCTGTTCCGGCGCGGCGGAGCGGCGTGAGAATGTTCACGCCCGGCGACCCATCGCGTCCTCGTAGTGTCCAGAGGATCTGCCGGTTGTAATCATATGTCCCGATCAGCTTGACGCGCCTGAATTTCGACTTTGCAGTGTCCTGTGGAATCGACTCAAATGGAATTGCCGGGAGAAAGCGCCGCGATGCAATGGTTGCATTGTATCTCTGCTTCTCATGCAGGCGCCGAACCTGCCAGAATCCCAGCCAGGTGCACGCGGCAGCGAACATGAGGCTGGCCCCGACGAGGACCAGCGTTCTTGTGCGCATCACCATTGCCTAGAGAAAAGCGAGTTGATCGCCGAGGGTGTCCGGCGAAACGGGAGTCTGTCCGAGAATGGATTGGACATCGCGCGCGGTCGCCGGACTATGTCCTGAAAAGTGATTCGCCACGTAAGCAAAAATTTCGCGGACGCCATTCTGCCGGAGATCTCCCATCGCCGCTGTCCACTGTTCCAGTTCCCTGGTTCGATCAATCTGTACGCGTGAATAGTCGACAATATCCCGGTTTGGTCCCATCCATCTAATGTAGGCGAAATCCGCGGTGGGCCGCCTTGCGAGCGCGACCATCACCTTTCGCGGAATCCACCGCCCATCGACCAGCGTGAGTGCAACGTTGCGTTCCCGCAAAAGCGCCAACACTCCATCGGTGACCCACCCGCGATGCCGAAACTCGATTGCAACGCGAATATCGGCTGGAACTCTTCCCAGAAAATTGACAAGCGACGGCAGCTCACCCGGCTCGAAGTCGGGCCCCATCTGCACGAGAACGGGGCCGAGCTTGGAACCGAGCCCACGTACCCTCTCAAAAAATTCTTCTGTTGCGCCGGTCGAGTCACGCAGCCGCTGCTCGTGCGTAATTTCCTGGGGGAGCTTGAGCGCGAAAACAAAGTCGGCGGGCGTTCTGTCGTACCAGCTTCGAATTGTCGTTGCAGCCGGAATCCCGTAGAACGTCGAGTCGACTTCGACAGTCTCGAATGCGCGCGAGTAGACGGAAAGAAAATCCGTAGGCCGGGTTCCCTCGGGAAAAAATGGACCCGTCCACGCATCGTAATTCCAGCCCTGGGTGCCGATTCTGGTTCTATGCATCCCGTGAACGAAGCGCGATGGACATCCATAGTGTCAAGTCGCCAGACACTATCGACACTTAAGAGTGCTAGTAGGGCGGCTGGTCAGCTCGCGGAAGCGGCTCGACAAGCACCTGCGCCGCGAGCGATGGACCGATCACTGTTTCGACCTCCGAAATGGAAACTGTAATTGGTCCGCCAAACGGTTCGCGTGATATGAGCGTCACTTCGGCTCCGGGAATTATCGAAAGCTCCGCGAGATAGCGCAGCATCCTGGGATCGTCATCACTCACCCGTACAACGCGAGCTGAGTAGCCTGCGGCGACGTCTGCCAGCGAGTGGTATTCCCGCTCGTCGATAGTGCCTTCCCTGCTCGGGATTGGCGCACCGTGCGGATCGACGACCGGCTCGCCAATGGCAAGCGCCATCCGGTCAATCAACTCGTCTGAAGCTGCATGCTCGAGCTGCTCGGCTTCATCGTGGACGCGATCCCACGGGTAGCCGAGCGCGATTGACAGGTATGCCTCGATGACTCGGTGCCGTCGAAGGGTGCGCAGTGCCGCACGGCGACCTTCACCCGTCAGCCGCACACCGCGATAGGGCTCATGCGATAGCAGGCCCTGATCGGAAAGACGCTTGATCATTCCGCTTACCGACGCCGGCGCGATCTCCAGCCGTTGCGCGATCTCCGAGGTGTTTGCAACGGCGGATCCGCGTTCGAGCTCGTAAATGGCCTTCAGGTAATCTTCGACCGGCCCAGTCAGTGGCTCAGTGCGGCGTGCAGCGGTCACGAATGCTTTTCGCGGGCCGCGCCGCGGACAAGCAGGACGGGAATCATCGAGTTGTGGCGCACTTTGTTGGCCACGCTTCCGCGCAGCATGTCATTCAGGAACTTGTGACCGTGAGTTGTCATCGCGATCAGATCGCATCCCTCACGATCCGCTGCGGCAGCGATTTCGTCTGCAGGTTCCCCGCTGGCAAGCAGCGGTTCAGTGTCGATTCCATCGCTGTCCAGTGATGCCGCAATCTTCTCGAGGTATGCACGGTCCTGCTCCATTTCTTCCGACTCGCGGAGCTTGAGCTGACTTACGTTCCGTGCTGCCCATCCATCGGCAACATGGATTAGAACGAGTGAGGAACCGCAAAGTTTTGCAAGCTTCCGCACGTGCGCGACTATCACATCGTCGTACGAGGAGTTTTCAAGCGTGACCAGGATGCGTTTATACATCAGCCCGTTCCCCCGCGGAATATCTGTAAGAGAAGCCAGATGTTGAGACCCGCAATTATGAATGCAACAAGATATGCGAGCGCCTTGAGCCAGACGGGATTTACGAATTCACCCATCTTGACCTTATCGGAAGTAAACCCGATAAGTGGGAATACAGCGAACGAGAGCTGCATGCTCAGGATTACCTGGCTGAGAATCAGGAGTCTTGCCGTTCCGCTTTCTCCATAAAGAACTGCGACGACGGCGGCCGGCACGATCGCGATCGATCTCGTTATGAGGCGCCGGACCCAGGGGCGAAGCCGGATGTTGAGGAAACCCTCCATGACAATCTGGCCCGCCAAGGTCCCCGTCAGCGTGGAGTTCTGTCCCGAGGCCAGGAGAGCAAGCGCGAATACGGTGCTGGCCCCGGCACCGAGCAGCGGAGTCAGAAGCTTGTAGGCATCCTGAATTTCAGCAACTTCATTGTGTCCGGAGGTGTGGAACGTCGCGGCCGCGATGATGAGAATGGCTGCGTTGATGAATAACGCAATCGAGAGCGCCAGCGTGGAGTCGATGAACGCGAACTTGACTGCTTCCCTCTTCCCTTCGGATGTCTCCTCGTATTGCCGCGTCTGCACGATTGACGAATGCAGGTAAAGATTGTGCGGCATCACTGTCGCGCCAAGAATACCCACGGCTACGTAGAGCATCGAGGAATTCATCACGACCTCACGCGAAGGAATGAATCCACGAAGGACCTCGCCAATTGGCGGCTGGGCCTTGATCATCTCAAAGAGGAAGCAGGCGCCAACAGTAGCAACCAACGCGATGACCAGGGCTTCGAGAAGACGAAACCCCTTGTTCTGCAGGTAAAGCACGAGCAGCACGTCCAATGCTGTAACTGCGATGCCGACAGGAAGCGGCATTCCAAATAGCAGGTTCAGCGCGATCGCCGACCCAATCACCTCGGCGAGGTCGCATGCTGCAATTGCAAGCTCGCATAAAACCCAGAGGGCGAGGGAGACAGGGCGGGAATAGTGATCCCGGCATGCCTGTGCGAGGTCGCGTCCCGTGACGATTCCGAGCTTGGATGAAAGACCCTGCAGCAGAATCGCCATCAGGTTTGACATCAGGATCACGGTCAGGAGCGTGTATCCGAACTGCGATCCGCCGGCGAGATCGGTCGCCCAGTTTCCTGGATCCATGTAGCCGACGGCCACCAGATAACCGGGACCTGCGAACGCCAGAACTTTACGCCACCAGGTCTTGCCAGTGACGGGAACTGTTTTATAGACCTCAGCCAGCGATGGCGTGAGGCGAGCACGACGCCAGCCGGGATCGGCGCCGAGCGGGATGGGAATATCGTTTTCTGGCTGTTTTCGAAGGTTCACTGTCTATGCTTGCGAAAGAATGATGTTTTGCTCAACAGCAAGTTAGGTGAACCTAATTTAAAAGCAAGGTGTCAACTATAGATTGATAAATGTGGTGTTATTGACCTGTTGGCCGAGCTAACGTGCGGTTACAGCTAATTCCAGAAGCTGGGTGAGGATGCGTTCTGTCATTCCCCAAATGATCCGCCCCTCGAATAGACAGGCCGTCACATCAAATGAGAGTCCGCGCGCACTGACCTCGGTGCGCTGCCAGTTCGAAGCGGTTGTGAGGAACGACAGGGGCACCCAAAAGGCGTCGGCCACTTCCGGACTGAGGTGGAAGGCTCCGACCTCATGCGCCGCAATAACAAACGGCCGGACGAACACATTTGGCAGCTTCACCGTCTGGGAATGGAGGTCGTCCAGCCTGCCCAGCAAATCGAAGTGGCCCCTCAGGTCGACGCCGATCTCTTCAGTCGTTTCGCGGAGTGCCGTTTCCAGAAGATCCTTGTCGGCGGGTTCGTGGCGGCCGCCTGGAAATGCAACCTGCCCGCTCCACGGATCGAGCTCGTAGTCCGCTCTCTTTATGAAGAGGACATCCACATCCGCCCCGCGAGGGCGGAGCACGATCGCCACGGCTGCTGCGCGAGCCTCGCTTGTTCGATCGACGACTGGAACGTGCGTCGCCAGTCGCTCCCGAATGCGCTCAATCAGCGGATGTGAGGAATTATCCCGCACGTCAATCCAGATGTTGCTCGAAAAACTCCAGGGTGACTCGAACGGCGGAATCCAGACTCTCGGGCACGTCGGAGAAGGGATGCTTTGCACCGAACCCATGATTTGCAGATAGAATCCTGAGCGTGCTGCTTCCGCGCGACAGCTCGTGAAGACGGTCAGCCTCTGCGCGCGGGACCGTCTCATCTTCCTTCCCGTGGAGAATGAGCCAGGGTACACGAATCCTCGACGCCGCGCCTGCTATATCGAGAGTCGAGTTGCCATGCGCTTCGACGTCGTCCAGCAACGACGTCCCGAGCGTCATCACCTGGCCTGTGCGCGCATTCACGATTTCCACATAGCCGCGCTCTCGCCAGGTGACGACGTCGCTCTCGGTCCAGCGCGTCACATAGGAAATCGCCGCCCATGTAGTTAGAGCCTGCACATCTTCAGTGCCAGCCGCGTGCAGGATTGCCACGCCGCCGCCCCGTGAGTGCCCAAGCAGTCCATAGGATTTCGTGATCCACTCGCGCCTTCGCGCTTCTTCAACAACTGCATCCAGGTCCGCCAGCTCCCGGGTGAACGTGTTCCTCTCGAATGCATCGGGATCCACAAAGGACTCGCGGTCATCGCC
>JACDDZ010000129.1 GCA_013816695.1 Gemmatimonadaceae bacterium | reverse complement strand
CTGCCCCGAAGGACGATGCCGCATCTTCCACGATGACAAGGCCAAGCGCTTCAAACGCCCTTACATCAATGGCAACACCGAATGAATGAACGAGTATGAGCACGGATCCAGCGCGCACCTTCGCAGACGTCATTGCTCTTCGCGCAGTCTCAACGGTGATGCACAGCGTAGTCGGATCGATGTCAACAAGAACAGGTCTCGCGCCGCACGCGAGCACCACATTCAGGACAGCGCGGCAAACAAACGCGGGCAGCAGCACCGCATCGCCAGGCTTCACTCCGCACGCGAGAAGGGCCAGGTGCAGCGCAGCCGATCCTGTGGTGGTTGCACGAGCGTGCTCTCGTCCCAGCCTTTTCGCGACTTGACTCTCGAACAGACCAACCCGGCTGCCGGACCCGACGTAGCCGGACGCTACAGCATCAGCGACAGCGCTGGCATCGGCGTCCGTAAGTGTTGGCCTTGAATGTGGAATCCAGTCGGGACTGCGGTTCGGATGCAAAGCGTTAAACCAGGTCGTCCCAATTCACGAGCTCATCGGCTTCGATGTCGCGCTTTGCAACGCGGTTCACCACGTACCTCAGTTCATTAGGCTTGATTCCAATCCCGGGCCGCTTGAAAAACAATTTATCAAGCGTGATGGTGTCGCCTTTACGAATGAGTGTCGTCGTAATGATGCTGCGTCTAAAATGGTCTGCCTTCTTCACTTCGTCAGGCGAAAGCAGCGGATTCGGTGAGCCGAGCGCCGCGTGAATTCGCCTGGCCTCCGAGCATATGATGCGCATTTCAGATGGGTCCGCAGACACCTTGTGGTCCCAGCCCGGCATGTTCTTGTCGAGTGTGAAGTGCTTCTCGATCGCTGCGGCACCCAGCGTGACCGCAGCGAGCGGAACAGAAAATCCAATACTGTGATCGGAATACCCGACGGGAACGCCAAACAACTGCCGCATCGAATCCATCTTCCGAAGGTTTATAAGCCGATCCTCGGGGGGATACAATGACACTACGTGCATCAAACAAAGGTTATGCATGTAGTCAGGGCGAAAGCACTCCACTGCTTCTTCGATCTCCGCCCAATTCGACAGTCCCGTTGAGAGGATCGTCGGCATTTCCTTCTCAGCGATATAGCGAATGAAGTACGGGTGGTCGGTATCCTGCGAAGCAATCTTGAGGAAAGCGACATCGAGCTCGGCGAGGAAATCAATGTCCTCTTCGGTCAGAGCGGTAGAAGAAAAATCTATTCCCAAGCCGTCCGCGTACTGCTTGAGCTCGACGTGCTGATCCTGGGTGCACTGGAATTTCTCTAGCTGGTCCGCGACGGTTCCAAGGCCCAGTTCGGGCGTTGCCAGGTCGACGTCCCCCAGTTTCTTCTGGGCACTCAGCTTCTTTATGTACGATTCGGTGTGCGCAGTATGCCGGCCCCACAGCTGAAACTTCACTGCGTCGCACCCACAGTCTTTCGCGGCGGAAATCATCTCGCGCGCGAGCGCCATGTCGCCGTTGTGATTGGCGCCGATTTCCGCGATCACATAAGGGAGATGACCTTCCCCCACCTTGCGACCTCTGATAGCAATTTCGCTCAATCGTCTCTCACTTTGTTCGCGTGACTTCCGGGATATCCAACAGCATTTCAGCCATCCGCCAGTCGTCTTCTGTGTCGATGTCGATCGCGCGGTACCAGGGCATCGCCCAGCCACGCTTGTCTTCAATATGAAAATCGCGCGTACTGCGCAAAATGCCGCTCTTCGCCCACCACACCGCACCTGTTGGACAGAAAACCTCGGGGAGATCCTGACTTCTCCTGCCGAGCGCATCCGGCAGTATGTGCGTGAGGCGGAAGCTGGAATCACTGCGAACTGCCCACCATGGATTCAGCCAGCCGTAGCTCGTAACGGAAATCTGCGTTGCCGCTCCGGTTTTTGAGAACTGGTCATAGGAAGATTTGATGTCATCCGAGTTCCGCAGTGGACAGTTCGCCATGAGCTGACAGACTGCGTCGTACCGGTCCGCCTCCTGATCCACCCGGGCGAGTGCATCGGCGGTGACCTCTGAGACGGGTGCATGGTCGTCGGAAAGATTGCTTCCTCTGACGAATGGCACGTCCGCACCAGCAGCTCGCGCAACGGAAGCAATATCGTCGCTGTCGGTGCTCACTATCACGCGGTCGAACAGGCCAGAGTCGAAGGCGGCCTCGATACTGTATGCTATCGCCGGCTTTCCGCCCAATAGCCTCACGTTCTTTCCCGGCACGCGCTTCGATCCGCCGCGTGCGGGAATCACGGCAAGCAACCGGCTGTTCCCCGAAGAGATCACGGACGGATTTCTATCTCTGTTCGCACAGGCAGCGTCACGAGCGCGACGTCGTTTCCTACGAGGAGATCCAGATCTTCAAGATCCTCCGGATATCCCACAAAGAATTCGGTGCCGCCCCCAGCCCAGATGTCGTACGGGACCTCATTGTTCTGCTCGTTGGCGACGCCAAGATTGAAGAAGTAGCGGCGCGCGCGCAGCGTGTCACGCGGGATGACGATCCGGAATATGCCCTGCTCACCTGAAGTGAGAGGCGTTACCTCTCGCCGACCCACCCAGGTCGTCACCACCGTCTGGGTTGCAGCATCCAGGAGACTGAAGCTGAACACCGCATTCTCAATATCGGCATGCGCCTCGAATTCCACTTCGGCGACTATGGTGTCGCTCATGCGGTACTCGAGCGACTCCTCGCCGCGATCGTTCATCAACCGAAAACCACCGAACTGAACCTCGCCTGTCCCGCGACGGTGCCCTTCCCAGCTGTACACGCCAACCTGTCGGGGCGCCGCCGTCTTGTTCGCGCTCTCGATGTAGTCAGCAATCACCTTGCGCGGCTCGCCCTCGGCGACGAGCGAGCCGTGGTCGATCCAGATGACGCGATTGCAAAGGCTCTCCAGTGCAGTCATCGAGTGGCTGACGAAGAGAATCGTGCGCCCTTCGCGTGCCGCTTCTCCCATTCTCCCGAGGCATTTTTTCTGAAACGCTGCGTCGCCGACTGCCAGAGCCTCGTCTACGATCAGGATCTCAAGCTCCATGAACGCGGCAGCGGCAAACGCGAGCCGTACGTACATGCCGCTCGAGTAGTGCTTCACCGGAGTGTCGACGAACTTTTCAACCTCTGCAAACGCCACGATCTGGTCAAATTTCCTGCGAATGTCGGCACGCTTCTCACCCATGATCGCGCCGTTGAGGAAAATATTCTCGCGGCCGGTGAGCTCGGGATGAAATCCAGTTCCGACTTCGAGCAGGGACCCGACCCGTCCGTGCATTTCGATGCGACCAGTGGTGGGTGTGGTGACACGCGAAAGAATTTTCAGAAGCGTGCTCTTCCCCGCGCCGTTCTTGCCGATGATCCCGAGTACATCCGTCGGCGCTACCGTGAAATTGACGTCCTTGAGCGCCCAGAGATGCGGGATTTCCTGCCGGGTTGCTCCAGGTTGCACACGCCGCGAAACTGCATGGGCGAGTGTGTCACGAAGTGTCTTGTAACCGCCCCCCATCCCGCCGAGACGGTACTTTTTTCCCACGTTCGTCGCGGTAATCACGTCAGGCATGCTAGACGATGTCCGCAAAGCCGCGTTCCATGCGGCGGAAGTAATACAGACCGCCAACGAGCATGACGACGACCACGACAGCAGAAACGAGGATGAGCTCGCTCGGTGCAGGGCCGCCGGTGAGCGCCCAACGAAACCCCTGAATGACGCCGGCCATCGGATTGAGTGCGTAAATCAGCCGCCAGCGGCCTCCTGGAATCATGTTCGCAGAATAGGCTACCGGCGATGCATACATCCATGCCATTACAAGAAACGGGATGAGGTGCTGAACGTCGCGATACTTCACATTGAGCGCCGACAACCAGAGTCCGACCGCCAATGCGCTTGCGAGCGCGAAAATGACGAGCACCGGAATCCAGAGCACGGCAAGGCCGGGACGAATTCCGTAGTACAGCATCAGGACTACCAGCACCGCGAGTGCAATCGCAAAATCGACGAGACCCGCCGCGACAGCCGAAAACGGAATAATCAGCCGCGGGAAATAAACTTTGGTCAGAAGGTTCGCACTCGACACGAGACTCGTCCCTGCCCGCGTAAGCGCGCCGGAAAAGAGCTGCCATGGCAACAGAGCGGCAAAAACAAAAATCGGATACGGCAATCCGTCTGAAGGAAGATTGGCGAGCCGCCCGAACACCACGCTGAAAATCGCCATTGTCAGCAGCGGCTGAAGGACAGCCCATAAGATGCCGAGGGCGGTCTGCCGGTAACGGACCTGCACATCACGCCAGGTCAGGAAATACAGGAGCTCGCGGTACTGCCAGAGCTCGCGCAGCTTGAGTGAGACCCATCCCTCCGACGGCTGGATTACAACGGTCGGGAGTGCTTCCTCGCTCAATGCCGTGCTGCGATCAGGCTCTCGATCGCGGAGTGCTTCAGGTACCAATCGTAGGTAGACCTGATGCCGTCATCGAGCGTGATCGCCGGCGCCCAGCCCGTCGCTCGAATCTTCGACGAATCCAGAAACTTTCTCGGCGTGCCGTCGGTGCGCGTCGTGTCCCACTCGATTGGACCGTCGTAGTCGACAATCGCGGCAATCGTTGCAGCAAGCTGGCGAATGGGAAGGTCGGATCCGTAGCCGACGTTGTACAACCCCGTTGCTCCCGTTTCCATCAGGTGCAGGGCGGCCCGAGCGAGATCGTCCACGTGCAGGAATTCACGAAGTGCCTTCCCCGATCCCCAGAGAACTACCGGCGCGTTGTCGCCACTCTCGCGGCGAAGCTTTGCCTCGTGAAACTTGCGGATCATGGCCGGAAGTACGTGCGACGTTACCAAATCAAAGTTGTCGCCAGGCCCATACAGATTTGTCGGCATCAGAGACAGCCAGCTCTGACCGTACTGAATGTTCGCAGACTCGACCAGCTTGAGGCCCGCGATCTTTGCAATCGCATAAGGCTCGTTCGTTGGCTCGAGCGCTCCCGTGAGGAGATAGTCTTCCTTGATCGGTTGGTCGGAAAGTTTTGGGTAAATGCAGGAACTGCCAAAGAAAACAACTTTTTCGGCGCGGTTGTCCAGCGACGCTCCGAGTACGTTGTTCTGTATCTGCAGGTTTTCGTGCAGAAATTCCCATCGGCTGACGTTGTTCGCGTGAATTCCGCCCACTTTCGCTGCGGCAAGCAAAACTACGTCCGGGTTTTCCTCGGCAAAGAAAGACTGGACCGCGCGCTGATCGCGCAGGTCGACTTCTGAACGCGTGCGCGTGACAATCTTGTCGTAGCCGCGATGTTCGAGCTCGCGAACGAGTGCCGATCCGACGAGACCGCGATGCCCCGCGACAAAAACCTTCGCGCTCTTATCCACTCAGGAAATCACCGATCGTAGAGGCTCGAGTGAAGAATCCATTATGAACGGCTCGCCGGCCTGCACTGCCCTAAGGTCTGCGTC
>JACDDZ010000128.1 GCA_013816695.1 Gemmatimonadaceae bacterium | reverse complement strand
TCATCACGACGGTTCACGACCTACGACCTTATGTAGGTGCGTGCATCCAGAGCGTTCTTCGCCAGACCTATGACCGATGGGAGCAAATCATTGTCGACGACGGTTCTTCCGATGGGACAGAGCAGGTCGTAAAGCAGTTCACCGACCCCCGCATCAAATACATACGGCTTCCTAAACGAGGTGTTCCTGCGCTCGCCGAAAGCTATAACACAGCTCTCGCATCGGGCAGAGGGAATCTTGTCGCGGTCCTCGAAGGCGACGACTTCTGGCCTGACGACAAACTGGCTGTCCAGGTTGCTGCTTTCGGTGACCCGGAGCTGCAAATCTGCTGGGGTGAATCCGAGCTCGTTTCATCCGACGGAACGCTTCTATCCCGCTGGCCCCGTCAAAGTCGAGGCAGCAACGAGTTTTCTCTGGAGCAACTATTCAGGGAGCTGACTTGCACGAACATCCTTACCCCGACGGTTACAGTGATGTTGCGTCGAGAACCGCTCGATCATGTAGGTGGATTCCGCCAGCCAGCCGGCGCGCTTTACGTTGATCTGCCCACCTGGCTTATTGTGTCCGCGACAGCGAAAGGAAAGGCACGCAAGCTCGGTCATCACCTCGGGTACTACCGAGTGCACGGCGGTCAAATATCCACTGAATTCAGGTTCGACTACTTCACTTCCCAGTCGAGAGTCATCGCCGCCATTCTCGAGGAAATAGATCCTTCCCAGCTCGAACGGCTTGGCTGGGACAGTAAGCAGATGCGAATCGCAGAAAGGTGCGCGTCGCTGGCCAGGGGAACTGCCTACTTGCGGATAGGCAATCGCGCTGAGGCAAGAAAAAACTTTGCTGTTGCCTTGAGTCCTTTTTACAAGCCGCGGAAATCCCTGCGCGCGTTGCTTGGATACATGTCGACTTTCATGCGGCTGGATCTGCTTGCCGCAGTTGACTCACTGCGGCTCAAGTTTCTTACCCTTAACCAGGCTCGGACCAGCGCCAGCCGCTGATCCGGCCGCGCAGCGACTGCACATAAAAAAATGCAGCCTTGAACCGGAGCCGCAGCAGGGAGGTAATGATGCCTCCGATGGGGCGTATCAACACAAGCTTTGCCGCTTCCCGAGAGGGAACAGCCCGCTTTCGAAGAATTCTGCCGAGCGCAGCCCCCGATCCATATGCCTGGTACAGGTTGTCGTATTCGGGCGCTGGATGCTCGATAATTAGCGAAGGCTCATAGCGAAGACTGATTCCCTGATCCAGAGCACGAAGGGGATAATCCCGATCTTCCGCTGAAATCCATGGCGTGCCGGAGCCCAAACCAAGAGTCTCGTCAAAGTCACCGACGGCCGTTACGGTCTCGCGTCGAAGAAAAAGCCCGACTGACGACGAAAGCTGCCAGACGTTTTCATGGGTGAAGGCGACAGGCTGCGAGGGGAACCCGCGGAAGCGTTCCCGAGTCCTCATGGTCACCGGGCAACCCGCGAGGCCGCCGATTTCCGGCGAACGGGTGAACTCGGCCGCAATACGGTTTAGCAAGCCCCGGGGGTAAATGCAGTCGTCGTCCGGGAAACCAACTATTTCGCCAGTCATTTCCTGCCATGCTTCATTGCGCGATCGGGACAGGCCGAGCGGCGTGCGGATGTGGATTATGTGAAGCTTTGGCTCAAAAAATTCCAATGTGTCGCTGAGGCGGTCATCCGGGTTCTGATCCGCAATCAGGACCTCGAGATTCTGGTAGTCCTGAGCGTTCACGGACTCCAGGAAGCGGTGAACCGACCGAACCCGTCCAACAGTGGCCAGAATCAGCGAAATTCTTGGCTTGATCTTGAACGGTACAACCGCTCTCCGTGCACTACCCTGGGACGATCTCAAAAGGCGGTTTCTGTGGGGCCACTACGGCTGACCTGGTTCACTTAAAAGGCTCGACCCGCTGTTATGTAAAGTGTCGGAAGTGCAGACTGCTACTGGACTTACTCAATGTACTGTTTACTTAGGGCCGGAACAGTAACATATTGCACATAGTAGCGTGCGGCCAACAGTTTATGGCAGTTTCCGGGTGTGTATGATAAGCGTCCTTGTTCCACAAAGCCTTGCTGATTGTTCTCCAAACCACACTGATTAATCCGTTCATTCGTTTTGACCGCTAACATCCAATATTCCATCGCGTTCCTGGTGTCGCTCGCCAGCTCGCTGAGCTTGACCCGCTTTGTCGGGTCACATGCCCGCCGGTTCGGGCTCGTAGATCCCGTGGATGATCGGAAGATCCATACCGAACCAATACCACGTCTCGGCGGAGTTGCACTTTTCTGCGCGGTAGGACTGGGAATATTTGCCCTCTGCCTCAAGAGTGGGTTTCAGACCTTTCCACTGGGGAGGCCGATGTTTTCGGCGCTGCTCGGCGGAGCGGGTATGTTTGCTCTCGGACTTTACGATGACCTTCGTCCAATGCGCGCCCGCTACAAGCTGCTTGTGCAAGTGGGTATTGCCGCTGCTGTAGCAGTATTCGGAATTCGTCTCACAGGAGTCACACTTCCATTTCTTGGCGAATTTGCATTAGGTCCATGGTCGGCGGCCATCATCACCGGTGTGTGGCTGGTCGGAGTAAGTAATGCATTCAACCTGATAGACGGGCTTGACGGTCTCGCCGGAGGTGTCGCGCTCCTCGCACTTTGCGCCCTGTTCATCGTTTCGGTTTTGTTTGGTCACATTGGGGCCGCCATCACCACCGTCCTTTTGGCGGGCGCGATAATCGGATTCCTCCGCTATAACTTTCCCCCCGCCTCGATTTTCCTTGGGGATTCAGGATCGCTCTTTGTAGGCTTCATGCTGGCCGGCGTTGGCCTCGTCGCCTCACAGAAGACTTCGGGAAACGTTTCGCTCGTAATCCCTATGGTCACACTTGGTCTGCCGATTCTCGACACGGCGTTGACGATTGTTCGACGGTTCCTGAGGCTGCAGCCAATTTTCTCGCCTGATCGCGGACACATTCATCACCGTCTTCTCGGTCGAGGACACTCGCCGCGCAATGTCGCGTTTCTCCTGTACATCGCCTGCGCACTCTTCTCCACGGCCGGAGCATTTCTCGCGTATCCGGCTGACTCCGTGGTGCTGCTTGTGGTAATGCTATCGATGATGTGCCTTGTTGGACTGGCGCTGCTGATACAGCGCCTTGGATTCATCGAGTTCCAGGAGCTGGGCAGGCTTGCCCGCGGCTCGATTACTCCGCGGGAAACGATTGGGCGAAATGTGCGCTTTCGCGAAGCTAGCACCCGGCTTGCCGAGCTCGACGATGTGCGCGGGATTTTCGAGGCGCTCAGCGTAGTGTTTGCCGATGAACAGATTCCTCGCGCCGAAGTCCGCCTTCAGCGCTGGTTCCTGAGCCGACGGCCTGCAGTTGTGACGTCCGACGGGAGAGGCGATGATGAGCTTCCGGTCTGGACAATGAGCCATGCCGACACGGAATCCGAGGGATGGTGGGAGATTGTGCTGCCATTAGTGGCGGCGGACGAGCGACGCATGGGATCACTCGTAATATGGGAAGATGGACAGTCGTACGCCGCAAGTCTTTCGCACCTTCACGTTATCAGCGAGCATCTTCGCATCCAGCTCCAGCAGAAGCTGCAGCTGCTTGGCTGGCCCGAAGCCGAAGAGCTGGCCCGGCATGCGGAGCTCGGAATACTTCCATTCGAGAAGGCAGTTGGAGCAGAAAACACCGGAGAGTTTGGGCACCGTGCTCTGCGTCCAACTGGATCCTTCAAAGACCTGTTGGGACCCAAGCGCACCAAATAGCTCGCGGTGCTCATGACAGCCGCACTGGGTTCAGGAACGCCATCGCCGTCGCCCCTTAAGCATGTTCAGTTCGGTAAACTGGATCGCACTTATCCAGTCGATTATCACAATCACACGAAATGGACAGATGGAACCGCGTCCGCTGACGAAATGGCACAGGCCGCGTCGAAAGCCGGGATTCGCGAGTTTCTTTTCAGTGAGCATGTGCGTTCCACGAGCACATATTTTCCTGAATTCGCAAAGACCATTCGTGCGCTGGCCGTGGACGGGCTCACGATTTATTTGGGCGTAGAAGCCAAGGTCCTGGATATGCGGGGAACGCTCGACGCCCCAGCGGATATCGAGTCGCTCTGTGATGCGATCATCGGCAGTGTGCACAGTCCCCCGAACGACGACGGGACGTCCGGATCGTGGAAAGAGTACACTCCGTCGCAGGCGCTTGAAAAAGAGCTCCAGCTTGCACTCTCAATCGTCACGCACAGCCGGGCTCACATCATCGGGCATCCGCTGGGGATGGTGATAACGAAGTTCGGGCTCCAGCCGCGTGAGGAGCTGCTTGCCATTGCGCGCGCGTGCGCACTTTCCGGAAAGGCTTTCGAGCTGAACCCTCGCTACTCTCTCGATCCAAACACGATGATTGAAATCGTCACCGAAGCAGGCTGCAAAGTGAATATTGGCAGCGACGCACATTTCACGGACGCTGTTGGGTCGTCGTGGAAGAAATTCGTGCTCGGGTCCGAGCCCATGGCTCGAAGGAGCGCTTCCTGAAAATCGCAGTTACCGGTGCGGGTGGAGGTGTCGGCCAGAGCATCTGCAAAGCGCTCAGTATCTCTTCGCTCCCCACGGAACTGTTCCCGGTCGATGTGCAGCCGCTTTCCGCGGGTCTTTTCCGCGGAAAGGAAGGGTTGGTCTTGCCGAAAGGTGAAGCTCCCGGAAGCCTCGATATTTGGCGCGAGGAATTTGAGAAGCGGGGAATCGAAGTAGTTTTTCCGGGCTCGGACTATGACGTGGTATCGCTCTCCGCAGTGCGCGATGAGTGGGCGGCTACGGGTGGACCTGCGGTCCTCGTCTCCGACCGCGAGCTGGTCCTCGACTGCCGCGACAAGGCGCGCACCTATGAGCGCCTGACCCGCGATGGAATTGATGCGCCAAAGTGTGTATGGGGAAAATCCCTCGAGGAGACGCTCACGTTTGCCGATAGCGTGGGTTATCCGGTGGTGATCAAGCCGCGGGATGGCTCGGCATCGCGCAATGTCACCTTCGCAAAGGACGATGCGGAGCTTTCATTCTATTTCACGCGTACTCCAAACCCGATTATCCAGGAGTATCTCGCGCTGGATGGCGAAGCGGAGGAGTTCACTTGCGCGGTGTTCGCTGACGTGCAGGGGCTGGTTGCCGCCACCTTCATGGCTCGGCGAACACTCTCCGGCGGAACCACGTTTCGCGCTGAAGTTGGTTACTGGGAAAAGCTGGAGCCATTGCTTCGGAAGATCGGCGAAACTCTCAAGCCACGCGGTCCGCTGAACGTACAGCTGCGAATGACAGACCGCGGTCCAGTTCCGTTTGAGCTCAATATCCGCTGTTCGGGAACTACGGCTATTCGCGCTTACTACGGTTACAACGAGCCCGAGATGTGGATCAGGAACTACGTCCTTGGCGAGGCTGTGTCGCAGCCTCCGCGACGAAAGGGTG
>JACDDZ010000127.1 GCA_013816695.1 Gemmatimonadaceae bacterium | reverse complement strand
CTGATGGTTTCGTTTGCGCTGCTTTCGTTCGGCGCGCCGACAGTTTTGGGCGGCAGCGGATTTCTGTCAGTTTATATCGCAGCGGTGATCCTGGGAGATGGAGAGTTGCCATACCGCGCCGGAATCCTGCGCGTGCACGATGCGCTTGCGTGGCTCGCGCAAATTGCCATGTTCCTCCTGCTTGGACTGCTGGTATCCCCGTCCAGGATGATTGACGTCGCGGTACCCGGAATCATTCTCGCGTTTTTCCTGACATTCATTGCGCGCCCGCTTGTGACTGCGCTCAGTCTTTTCCCTTTTCGATACACGGCGAAGGATGTCGCATACGTTGGCTGGGTCGGGCTGCGCGGGGCTGTTCCGATCGTACTAGCGACCTTCGTGATTCTGAGCCGCGCGTCGGGCTCTGAAAAGATTTTTGACCTCGTCTTTTTCATTGTCGTGGTGAACGCATTGATTCCGGGGATGACGGTGCGGTGGGTGACCAAAAAACTGGGACTCGAGTCGGACGATCCGCCAATGCCGCGCGCAGTGCTCGAGATCGAGTCGCTTCAGCCGCTCAGGGAGACCCTCTCTTCTTTTTACATAGACGAAGACCTGGACCTGGCGGGAGTTCAGCTCGCGGACATTCCATTTCCTGAGAGTGCCGGCGCGACGCTCATCGTGAGGGGTAGCAACCTCATACCACCAAAGCCGGACACAATCTTGGCCGTCGGGGACCACCTGTACGTGTTCTCCAGGCCCGACGACCTGCCCTTCATCCAGCTGATGTTCGGCCGACCGGAAGAGAAGTAGGCGCCGGGAAGGTTGATATTAGTTCCTACAGGCCTATTTTTCGAATCCCAGAACGAAGCCGCCACAGGAAAGACGAATGCCCTATGTAATTACCGAAGCTTGTAAGGGAACCAAGGACCGAGCATGCGTTGACGTGTGCCCGGTTGACTGCATTTACGAGGGTCCCGATCAGCTATTCATCCATCCCGATGAGTGCATCGATTGCGGCGCTTGTGAGCCGGAGTGTCCTGTAACCGCGATTTTTCCTGAAGAGGATGTGCCGGCGAACCTGAAGGAGTTCATTCAGCTGAACAAGGAAGTCTTCAAATCGGAGAATCCGCCGGGTCGGCCGCAGCGGTAGTTGAAGGTAGGGTCGCGAATTAAGAAGGGACTGCTTCGGCGGTTCCTTTTTTGTTTTTGGTTGTGAGCATTCTTTGCCGGGCTCGACTGCGCCGCAGAGGACACAGGGGACACAGGGGAGAAGCCGCAGAGGACTACAAATTCATGGGAACTACAAGGACATATATCTGTCGTTGCAGTTCCTATGAACTTGCAGTTCCTCTGCGACAACCTCCGTGTCCTCTGTGTCCCCTGCGGCGCAGTCGAGCCCGGCAAGAATCTTACTCGCCGGTCTCACAAAGTGATGTGAAGATGCGACTTCAAATAGAACAGAAGCAGCAGCACGGCGTACTGCAGAAAAGTGCTGATCTCACTGCTCCACGCTTCGGTCCAGTGATGTTCCCCCCGTTCGGTGACGCGTGACGGGTGCGGGATCCAGCGCGGCGTCCGGGTTTTGTAGGTCAGGTATTGCTGGCCGAAGATAGATTCCAGGACTCCCTCTTCGTAGCGCACAATCAGCGTATACTCGATCGCGAAAATCAGGATTGCGACCGGGAGAAACCAGAGCACTCCGGAAATTACGACGAAGCCCATCCAGATCAGGAAGTTTCCGTTGTACAGCGGATTTCTGCTCCAGGCAAATGCACCGTAAGTCACCAGGCGCTGGACGTTGCGTGAGCGCCGGCGGGTGACTGTTCCCGCCGCTGCTACACCTGCAAGCCTGATGGCTTCACCGGCGACGATAAGCAGTGCCCCCAAGAGCCAGCGGGTCGGAGACGTGGAACCGGGGGCAAGAAGCGGAATTCCGAGAAAAAGAATCGGAAGCCAACCGCGATTGCGAAAGAGAACGGCTCCGGCGCGCGCAGCTCCGGAGCGCTCGGACTCGCTTATGTTTTCAGTCGAAGTGCCGGTCATGAACCTTCTTTCCAATCGCTGAACATCGTGCGCCAATCTTCAGGAACGCGAATTGGCCTGCGTTCCGGACCCACTGCTACATAAACCACAGTCGAGTTACACACGACTTCACCGCGTGCGTTGCGCACCTCCTGCCTCACCTTGAAACTCGTGTTCCCCATTTCGGACAGGCCTGTTCGAATCACAAGATCGTCGCCGGGCAAAGCCTGTGACTCGTACGAAATCTCGAAATGGCGGACTATGGCGAATAGCCCAGAGTCAAGGAATTCACTGTGTGACATCTTCTGCTCAAGGGAGTGCCAGCGGGCCCGTTCGAGCATGCGAAGAAAGGTCGCATGATTGACGTGGCCTACAATGTCGCAGTCGGTTGGATACACATGGACACGGAACTCGTCGGACAACTACAGCCTCCTGGGGTGGCGGACTCTTAATCTGACCCGATCAACTACATTTCGACAATGGCTCTCGTCTATATCGATTCGAATGACAGCGCAGATCGATTTCTTTCCGAAATCGCAGACGCACGCGAAATCGCAGTGGATACCGAGGGAGCGAGCTTCCACCGGTTCGTGGATCGAATCTACCTGATCCAGCTCAGCACGCGGACAACCAGCGCCATCATTGACCCGCTCGCGGTCACCGGCCTGGACAAGCTTGGACGGCTGCTCGAGGATCCTGCCGTCGAAGTCGCTTTTCACGATGCGGACTACGACCTCAGGCTGCTGCACCAGGATTACGGCTGGCACCCCACTAATATTTTTGATACGCGGATTGCTTCGCAACTCATCGGGCTCAAGTCGTTCGGACTCGCTGCGCTGCTCGATCAGTATTTCAGCGTAAAACTTGACAAGCAGCATCAGCGGGCCGACTGGTCGATGCGTCCGCTGACCGAAGGAATGCTCGCCTACGCGGCGCAGGACACCGCCCTTCTCCTGGCTTTAAAGGACAAGCTGCAGGATGAGCTCGGGAAACTGGGACGCCTCGAATGGGCGCGAGAAGAATTTTCGCGACTCGAGGGAACACGCTGGCAACAGGACGATGAGGTCGAACAGTTCTTCAAGGTAAAGGGAGCCCGCGACCTTTCCCGGCGTGAGCTTGCCCTGCTGCGAGAGCTGGTTATCTGGCGCGACGAAGTAGCGAAGGAAATGGATCGCGCGACATTCCGAGTGGTCGGGAATGAAGTGCTGCTGTCGATCGCGCGCACGCAGCCACAGTCGCCATCGGATCTCGGTGCAATCAAGGGAATGCCGCGTGGAATCCTGGACCGGCGCGGCCAGGATGTTCTGGCTGCAGTGCGTCGTGGAATGAGTGTGCCTGAAGATCAGCTCCCGAAATTCCCGCGGGCACAGCGATGGGACAAGGATGCAGGTCTCGACTCCCGCGTTGCTCTGCTCAAGAACGCACGTGACGCAGCAGCTACGCGATTGTCACTTGATCCCGGCGTGCTCTGTTCGCGCGAACGGCTCGAGGCAATAGCAAGAAAAAATCCGGCTTCGACAGGTGAAATGCTCGAAGTGCCTGGCGTCCGTAAATGGCATGCTGCTGAAATGGGCGAATCCTTTCTCGGCGCGCTTCGCAGCGCGAAAAGCTAGAACCCCAGGTACGCCCGAACGCGCGGCTCCATTTTTTCAGGAGTCCAGAAGGGTTCCCAGACAATATTTACAGAGACATTCTCGACGCCGGGAATCGCCTTGATCTCCTTCTCGGCGTTGCCGACAAGCTCAGGCCCGGAAGGACACGCGGGTGACGTGAGCGTCATGTCCACCTTCACGTCGCAGCCATTCACCGTGATGGTGTAGATCAATCCGAGATCCAGGATGTTGAGGTTCAGGTCCGGATCCTTGACGCGCCGAAGCGCGAGTTTTACCTGGTCCTCGCTGACAACCGCTTCACTCATGATTTGCTCTTTTTCTTTTTTGCAGAGACGGGGTGCTTCTTCTTAACAGCTGAAGACTTCGAGCTTTTTCCCTTCTTTACGCGGGAGCTGCGGACAACCGTTCCTCTGGAAGCTAGCCTGCTCTTCGCGCGAACGGGCTTGATCGGCACATTCCAGCCCACAGCCCGGTCCGCACGGAACAGTACCGGCATCTCGGTAACTCCCTGCGGGCTGTCCATCACTGCGAGCACCGCGGCGTCGGAAAGGTCCGAGCGTACATCTGAGATCACTTTAGCGGGGCGATACGCCGTCGCTGCGTGCACTCGGTTGGTGAGCAGAATGACGAACATTTCGCGATCCGGATCGATCCAGAGCGACGTCCCTGTGAAGCCGGTGTGCCCGTAGGACTTTTCAGTGAGATATTGTCCGGATCCGAAATCTCCGTCAGCGGTATCCCAACCAAGTGCACGGTGGCCGATCATTCTGCGGGTAAAAAGATCGACGGTTGAATCTGTAAAGATGTGCTTCCCCTGATACTCACCCTTGTTGAGCATCATCTGGGCAAAGATCGACAGGTCTGCGGCGGTGCTGAACAGGCCCGCGTGTCCGGCTACACCGCCAAGGGCGTAGGCGTTCTCATCGTGCACTTCGCCGCGCAGCGGATAGCCACGAGGAGGATTGAGCTCGGTTGGTGCAATGCGATAGCGCAGCGAATCGGCAGGCCGATAGTATGTGTCGGTCATCCCGAGCGGCTGAAACAGGCGATGCTCGAGGAATTGATCCATTCGCTCGCCGGAAACCGTCTCAACAATGAAGCCGAGCAGGTCGGCGCCGAGATCGGAGTAGACATAATGCGTGTCCGGCACGTATTCGAGCGGAGTGTTTAGGACCATGTCACGCGCCTGCTCCGGGGAACGGGCGACGCGCCAGATATCGCGGCCTGCCGGAAGTCCGGAGCGATGCGTGAGCAGCTGGCGGACTGTGACCTTGTCCTTGTTTCCACCTGAGAACGCCGGCAGGTAGCGGAAGACCGGAGCATCCAGGTCAATTTTCTTTTCGTCGTAGAGCAGCATTATCGCCGATGTGGTTCCGACGACCTTGCTGAGGGATGCGATGTCGTAGATGGTCTTGTTGGTGACTACGGAAGCGGCGTCGGGTCCCCAGGAGAGGTGGCCGAATCCTTTCTGCCACACGGCTGCGCCTTTTCTTCCGACGACGACCGCCGCTCCAGGGTAGCCGCCGGCTGAAATCCCGCGGGTGACGACACGATCTATCGTCTCCAGGCGCGATTCGGACATCCCGACCGAAGTCGGAGCTTTGACCGGCAGACCGTCACTCGCGTGTGCAACAGTGAGTGCGGTGACAATGACCCTGAGCAACGTTTTGACTCCTTTTGCTACATACCTTTATACTTCAACTGACGCGTAATGTTCCCACGGGTAACTTCAAAGATAACACGGAGTTGCGCGGTTTTGAACATCTGGTACGCGTATGCAAACCAGTGGGGAGAGGGTCGGAAACAACACATTTGTGATAAACGGCCAACGGAAACGGGGAATGGACAACCCGTGACGCGCAGTTGCCGAAGAGGAGCGTTGTCCGTT
>JACDDZ010000126.1 GCA_013816695.1 Gemmatimonadaceae bacterium | reverse complement strand
ATTTGCCTCGCCAGTTCGACGCCGCCAGTTCCAGGCATGATTACGTCGGTGAGAAAAAGATCGATGGCATCAGCATGCGCCGCCGCGAGCCGAATCGCCTCTGATCCGTCGCGCGCCACGAGCACCGTGTATCCGTTGTTTTCAAGCACCCGCCGCACCAGCGACCGCACCGCTTCCTCGTCTTCGGCGAGAAGGATGGTTTCCGACCCTCCGAGTTCGGGTAGAGCCGTAACGTCTCGCGGAGTGGGCACACGCGTCTGTTCCGATTTGTGAAGATAGATCCGGAAGGTGGAGCCCTGGTCCACCTCACTGTTCAGGACGAGATGTCCTCCGGACTGCTTGACGATGCCGAACACTGTTGAGAGACCGAGGCCGGTTCCCTTGCCCACTTCCTTCGTGGTAAAGAAGGGCTCGAAGATGCGGTCCCGCAGCTCCGCCGGTATTCCGTGGCCGGTGTCCGATACCGAAAGCATGACATACGAGCCGGATGGAAGCCCTTTCAGTGGCTCCTGGTCGCTGACCACGACATTCTCCGTTCCGATCGTGATCCTGCCACCTCGTGGCATGGCGTCGCGTGCATTCACCACCAGGTTGACCATCACCTGTTCCATTTGCCCCGGATCTGCGGTGATGACGAAAAGGTCCCGCGACGGTGCGATCTCGATCTCGATATCCTCGCCGATCAGACGACGCAGCATCGGGGCAAGCGACGACAACACCACGTTGAGGTCGAGCGGCACCGGCTGCAGTATCTGCTTGCGGCTGAACGCCAGGAGGTGATGCGTGAGCGCGGCGGCGCGATCGGCGGCGATGAGGATCTGCGCGAGGTCATCAAACTCTAGAAGCGACGGGTGCAACGTTTCCTTGAGCAGCTCGGCATGCCCGCGGATGACCGTGAGCAGGTTGTTGAAGTCGTGAGCGATGCCCCCGGCGAGGGTGCCGATTGCCTCCATCTTCAGCGACTGGCGAAGTTGCTCCTCCATCTGCAGGCGCCCCGTGACGTCGCGAAACGTGAACACGCGGCCCACGATCTTGCCGCCGATCCTCTGAGGGAGGGAGGAGCGTTCGAGCCGGCGACCATCCTTGAACAGGAGCACGTCGAAATTCTCTTCGCCGGGATCGCCGAAGATCTCCGGAACCCCCGCTGTAATCTGTGTGGGGTCCACTAGTTGTTCGGTGGCAAAGCGCAGCCTCACCTCTTCGTCCGGCGACGCCAGCACGGCCTTCGGAACGCGCCACAGCTCGATGAACTTTCGGCTCATCAGCACCGTCTTGCCCGTCAGGTCTAGCACCAGAATGCCGTCCGTCGTGGCCTCCAAGGTCGCTGAGAGGAGCGAAACAGCCCGGTCCAGCTCCACCTTCGCGGTCAGGCTCGTCGAGAGCGCATCGTTGAGCCGCTGGAAGCGATCTACGAGTTCCTCGGATACCGTATCCATCGAATGCTCGAGCATCGCGCGATCGTCGTCCGACTGCAGGTATGCCTGCTCTACCGCCGCGACGAAGCCGGAGAGCTCCACCGGAACGCGCTCGGCTCCCCCGAAATGCTTGCGAAGCTGCCGCGCAAGGAGCTTGTGCACGGCTAGTCCTCCGTGAACGTGGTGATGGTCATCGTTTGATTGTGCAGCTCGCACTTCGTCGATGACGCAAAGGGCGCGATCTCCCCATAGGAATAGAATCCACTGAGCACGGCCTCGTCGCCTAGCACCGCTCGCACGCTCTCGACCTCTTCCTCCGCGCGCTGCTTCAGCACGAGCTTTCGTCCCACACAGCTGATGAGGATGCCGAGGGAGGGCACCGAACTAGCGAGGGGCACGCGACACGATGTCGCCGCTTCGGAGGCGCCGTCGATCAGCCGATCGACATTCGCCTTCATCAGCCGGGCATAGACCCCCTGCGGGATGTCACCGGCGAACACCAGACTTCCCGCGGCTTCGTCGATGCCCAGGATCGTTCGGACAATGCCCCGGTCGCCGGACTCTCCCCGAAGACTCAACGGAAACCGGAGGCCGCTCGCCGGCAGGTCCGCCGCGTGAGAGCCGAGATATTGCTTGTACAGTTCAAGAGCGGAGCTCCCGTCGAGCTCGTACAACACGTTGCCCTCGGCTCGAGTCACCAGCCGTTCGGGGCCGAAAGTGTCCCATCCACCCATCGAGCCATAGCCGATCCTGAGCCGGTCGCCGTAGAAACCGACGGCGACCACCGCTCCCCCCTCACGCTCCCCGTCGCAGTACACGCAGGTTTTCTCGAAAAGAGCACCGTCCGCGGCGAGTCCACCAGTGACGGCAACGTTCGCAGGTAGTCCGTGCCGTAAACCGGCGACGAGGTCCGAGCCGTTTATCTTCAGCCCCTCGGCCAGGACAAAAACGTGCACAAGATCGTTGGATGACAGCTCGCGGGCGATTCGCTCTCCGGCAGCACGACTGTCCTCCGCGCTTTCGAGCGGCTGGCACGCAGCGCGAACGACGGTGTGCTCGAAGTGGATCGCGGTCGCAACCACCGACCCGTCAGACACAGTGGTCTCGCTGATCTCGCCGGCGGTGGAGCACCCGACGATACAGGCTTGCGGGTGCGCCGCACGAAGCACCTCTACGGCCCGCGACGACTCGATGGCTTCCCGCGCACCGAAGAACAGTACGACGTGCGCCGAAGGGTCTTGGCGCGGTGCGCGCGACACGACCCATCCGGTTGCGCTCGACCAGCGCGTCTGCTCGACAAACATGATGCCGTTCCCTCGCCGACCGGTGAGAAAACCCCGCAGGAAGTCGACATCCGTCCCGACAGTGGATGCCTCCATGCAATGACCGACACCCGCCCAAGATTAGAGCAAGTTTGCATCCCGTCCAGATCCCGTTCGCGCTGTACGTTCGTCGCGGACCATGACTGTAGCGATGGCGTGGTCAGCCGTCATGTGAAGGTCAGGAATGTCAGCCTAATGTTCGAATCTGCTGCGCGGCTCGATGACCGCGTTACCTAACGCTGGGTGGAAACGAAGGTGAGCGCAACAACGCGCCGTTATAGGCAGCGAACCAGCTGTGGTGCCGCCCCTCGGCGTAGCGTGAACGGACCGAGTGTGTCTTTCGCTACCAGGACGCGCAAGTCCATGCGGTCCCCGTTGATTTGCCCCAGGTATCTTGCAGGCAAAGCGTTCGGCACTTCATCGATGCGGACCGGGCCGCCGTGCTCCCGCACGTGCAGGCCCGAAACGTCAAACCGGCCGTTGCGATCGCTTCGTACAGGACCCTCGAGTGTACCATGGGCGCAATCGTAACTAATGGTGCCACTATCCGGTGTGAGCACTAGGCCTGCGCGGGCTCCGCCCCAAGACCCGACGATGCTATCCGCATATAGCGACGGGCCACCAATAGCGCACGCGCTCAACGTGGATATGGCAATGGCGATAATTATGGCGGGATACCGCAAGGTTCTCTTCGTTGTCACCGAATCCTCATGTTGCGCGCGCAAGCAACCTAACGCTCAAGTCAATCTGCAATTGGCGCTCCGCAATCAACTGCCCGGAATTACTCCGCTCGCATCCAGGCTTGCCGAACAAAATGCGGATAGGCATGCAGGTTGCCCCGTTCTACCTCCTATTCAACGAGAGCGAGCAATGGCTAACGAAAGCAGCGGATACAAACACAGTGCAAGCGACAGGAAGCTCGACCAGGTCGCCGAGGCCGAGAATGAGGCCGACCAGGGGAAGGAAAAGCAGACTTCCGCTGGTCCGGGCCACGATCCCGGGGAGATTCGGAAGCACGATGATGTGGGGAGGGATCGTCTCTTCGAGGGCCGGCAGCAGCACGACGAGGCCGAGAAGAATAGCGAGAAGACTCGGCTTGCGCGCGATGTCGACCGTCACGATCACCCGGTCGATGACGATGCTGCCGACTCCGGATCGGCCGCGGCCGCAAAGCGGAAAAGCTGACGCACTCGCGACCCACCCGCACGGGCAGAGGTCAGCTTCGCCGTGTAATGTTGGCGTCGGTAGTGGGAATCGCCTCCGCCTGTTCGCCGCTGCGAATTGCGGAGGGCATCTTCCTCGGCGATGATTTCGTCAGGAATAGCGGCGTCCCGTACGGTAGCAGTGCGCGAGAACGACTCGACGTCTATCGCCCGCGTGTCAGACGCGGACCGGCGCCCGTTGTGATCTTCCTTCACGGAGGGCGATGGCGCAACGGTTCAAAGGATGAATACCGATTGCTTGGCGATGCGTTGACCCGCCGCGGACTGGTAGTCGTGGTGCCCGATTACCGGCTGTTCCCCGAGGCCAAGTTCCCCGACTGGGTGGACGACGCGGCAAGGGCAGTGCGCTGGACGCGAACGAATATCCGTCGCTTCGGGGGCGACAGCTCGCAGATATGGGTTGTGGGCCATTCATCGGGTGCCCATTCGGCGGCATTGCTCGCCCTAGACGAGCGCTATCTGCGAAACGTCCAGTTACCTTCGGACGCCGTACGCGGCTACGTCAGCATGGCCGGCCCAGTGGATACAACATGGACGGAACCGGACGTCCAGGAAGTGATGGGTGCAAGGGATGATTGGCCATCCACCTACCCTGTCAATTTCATAGATGGAAAGGAGCGCCCAATTCTATTCCTGCACGGCGCAGATGACAGGACGGTTTCTGCGAGGAACTCCGTTAGGCTCGCCGCGCTCATCCGCGAGCGCGGGGGCTGCGCTCGTGCGATCGTCTACCGCGGCGTCAGCCATCTCGGGTTAATCTTCGCCCTCGCCGTGCCCACCCTGGGGAAAGCGCCTGTTGCCGATGACATTGTCGCTTTCATCCACGGCGAGGATGATCGAAAATGTCTTGCGGCGTTCACCGCACCAGGTGAAACTCGGTCTGCCGTTTAAGGGCCCAACTGTTCGCGCCTGCCTCGTCGATGGTCATGTCTTCCTCGAGCGCCATTCGGACTCGCTGACCGCCCCAGTCCGGGACGGGCGTAGTTGCCTGCAGCTCGATCGAGAACCACATCGACGGGATGATTTTCGCATCGCCTCGGCCGGGTACGCCGTTCTGATAATCCCAGAGGCCGATGAGTGGCCCGGCACCGTGCCCGTGCACGCCGATCGGGTGCGTATAAACCGTTCCCTCGATCCCTTCGGCGCGCATGCGTGCCAGGGATGATCGGAGCACATCGTTGCCGGTACGTCCCGGTTTGATCTCGCGCATCACGATGTCCTGAAGACGGTTGCCGTTCCGAAGCGCAGCGACAAGTCCGGCCGGCGGCGCAGATTCACCTTCGCGCAGTACGTATCCCATGTGCTGCGTGTCAGTGTTCAGCCGCAGCGCGACAATTCCGAAGTCGCAGTGCAGTACATCGCCCCGCTGAATCACCGGATTATCACCGACCTCGGCATCGGTGGCGCCGCGCCGCTGGACCTCGACCGATGGCTGGAACCAGCTGCCGAGGCCTAGGTCGTTCACGCGCTGCCGCATCCACCACACGACATCCTGTGTCCGCGTGATGCCCGGTGTGATAACGGCGCGTGAGAACGCGGTGTCAATG
>JACDDZ010000125.1 GCA_013816695.1 Gemmatimonadaceae bacterium | reverse complement strand
TGCTGAAGTTGACATGAACGTAGTGATGGCTTCGGCCAGGAGTTTCGTGGAAGTGCAGGGCACCGGGGAACATGGAACATTCGATCGCAACCAGCTCAACCTCCTTCTCGATCTCGCTGTTGCGGGCATCAGGGACCTCGACGCAATCCAGCAGACGGCACTCGACGCTTGACCATCGAAAGGATCGTGATCGCGACGCGTAGCGCTGGAAAGCTGCGCGAACTGCGTGAAATGTTTGCTGAGGCTTCGCTGGCTGTCACCGATCCCAATGAGCTTGGCATCCCGGAGTCTGTAGTGGAGGACGAACTCGAAAAATTTGACACATTCGAGCAGAACGCCATCGCCAAGGCCCGTTATTTCATGATGAAGAGCGGCGGCCTTCCCACAGTTGCAGATGATTCAGGGCTTGTTGTCGACGCCCTGGATGGAATGCCCGGAGTGAGGAGCAAGCGCTGGTCGGGGAGGCCTGATCTGGACGGACTCGCGCTTGATAATGCGAACAACGCGATGCTCACGAGGGAGCTCGATGCAATCGAGCTGGGCACGAAGGGCCGAACAGCCAAGCTGCATTTTCCATTCGCAGCGCGGTACGTTTGCGCCGCTGCTTATGTGGATAGACTCGGGGAGCTGACTGCTAGCGGACAGACAACCGGAGCAATAATCCGTGGGCCGCGCGGGAATAATGGATTCGGGTATGATCCCCACTTCGAATCGGACGCCGTCGGTGGAACCTTTGGCGAGGCGACCATGGAGCAGAAGTCACGCGTGAGCCACCGCGGCCGCGCGTTTCGTGCGCTTATCGAAGCACTTCGCCAACGGGGTCTCGCGAAGTAGCACGGAGAGCAAACTTTCGTCCAAGAATTAGTTAACTTGTAACAGATAAAAAAATTTCGGGGCGTAGCGTAGCCCGGTATCGCGCCTGCTTTGGGAGCAGGAGGTCCCCGGTTCAAATCCGGGCGCCCCGACTGAGTTAACTATTAGCCCTGCAACTACTTCGGTTGTGGGGCTTTTTTTCTCTTCTTCGATTCGAGGATCGCGATTAGCGACGACACCCGCCTACGGCTTGTAAAGCGACGCGAGCTTCGACGCGCGAAAATAGGACACGGCGCCATCCATGGTTGCCTGCCATACAGGAACTCCCGATGGCGAGACTTCAGTCATCCTCGCAATTGCCCCGAATCCGACAAGTGTGTTGCCGTTTTTGAGACGTTCCGCGGTTCCAAGAGTACCTGATATGAGCGCGGGCGTATTGCGGTATTGCCATACCATAGTTGCGGTCTTTACCGTCAGGTCCAGCTTGTATTCAACTGCGCGACTCTCGACCGGCGAATGAGTGGTGCCGTTGTCGAAAAGAAGGACGTTGCCGTTTGCCAGCACTGTTGCATGATGTTGCGCACTGAATCCGTTGAAGGGATCGTCTACATACTTGAACTGGTTGTGGCGCCCGCCAAGACGCCACACGAACGCACCTGTTTTGAAGTTGATATTCGAAATTTCACCGAGGTGACGCCAGGAAACGACGTAGTTGCCTGCCGGATCGATCGACAATGAATTAGGGTGGTCGAAATCCGTAACTGGTCGCGTCATCAGGCTTGCAGGGGGTTCGATCCAGTCTTCAAACGTGAAGTGATCCCATCCATCCCATAAGAAATCGATCTTACCATCAGGCAGCCGTCTGATAATCTGATGCGCAGCAACCTCCGCATTGGCGGGCCCACCAACGGCGGTGTTGTTCCGAGGGCGGTGCGTGTATCCAAAGAGGTGAACCGCCTTCAGCACCGTGTCGGTGAATGTCAGTAACATCTCGTGGGTGTCCGTATAGAAGCCCGGGCCCGCCTGGTAGGTGCGGACGATTTCTCCGGACGGCTTGAACTCGACAAATCTGCCCTCGTGTTTTTCAAGGCCAGTTGTCAAGCCGACGAATGTCGTAAAGTTTCCGTTCGCCTGCTGCTTGGTTTCCCCCGAGTGAGGACTATCCTCGGCGAATTCGTGGAACTCACGATACCAGCGAATCTCACCTTTATCGTCGAAGGCATACACGAGAGCCGGTGTCCCGAGATTGTTGGCGTCCACGAGAAAGTATCCCCGTCCCGCAGTTCCGCTCGCATTGATCTTTACAGCGCGCAGTCGAGCCGGTAGGTCGCCAGTGGTTGCACTCACGGCCGCGGAAAGTTGTGTTCCCGCGCCGCCAATCGCTTCAACAACATGTTCATACGTCGTCGTGCGACGGAGGCCGAGGGTGACGATTCTCGCGGAATCGCCGACCACCTTCATAAATGGTGTTGCTTCGACAGCCTCTCCCGTGGCCAAATACTTCACTCGAACCGAGTCAGCGTACTTGACTCGCAGAGTGACGACTGTGGAAAGATTGTTGAGCGGGTTCAAGCTCACCGAAATCCCGGAGATGACGGGCAGCGGACGCGCGATCGGTCCAGGGGAACCGTCTGAACACGCAATCGCAAAAGTCGTCGCAAGTGCGAGCGCGCGGGGGTAAGAAATCATTCCGGCTACAGGTTGAGGGGGGAGTGACGCAGCTCGCTGCTAATGAAAGGTATCCGGTGGATACGTGATACCAAGACTGAAACCCCGCTATTATCCGGGCGCTCCAAGCCAGCGACAAAGCCCCGCAACGGTCATCCTCGCATGGTTTCACATGCTGCCATCTGCCGGCCGCGTTGACTACGATTGATCATGGAACTTTCGGCATTCGACAAGGATTACTATAAGCGCTATTACGAGCGGCGCTCGACAGCCGTCGTCACACCGCGAGAAGCAAAGGCTGAAGTTGCCTTTGTACTCGCGTTTTGTGCCCATATCAAACTCGACATCACGCGGTTCACCGACGTTGGTGCGGGAACAGGATGGTGGGCAAAAGAATTCCGCAGGCAGCATCCGCGCTGCCGCCATGTAGAGTCCTTCGATGCGAGCGAAGCGGCAGCAACGAAGTATGGACACACTCTCATGCGCGCAGAAAAAGTTCGCGGACCCGCCTCTGACCTCGTGGTCTGCAGGGATGTGCTACGCTACATCGAGAATCGTACTGTAGAAACGGCGATCAGGCGCCTAAGCGCCAAATGTCGCGGCGTTCTTTACCTGCACGTTCTTACGCGTGACGATGACGTCGATGAAGAAGCCAGTGACATGAGCGGAAAACTGCGGTCTGCGAAATGGTATCGCCGCGAGCTCGGAGCGGCTGGATTTCGAAATGCTGGAATGGGCCTTTTTGTCTCGAAACGCCTCAAGCACTTCGATCCGTTCGCCATCGACGTACTGTGACGGCGAAAGTCTGGCGCTAGGGAGAGGGAAGTGCTTTCGCCGCTTTCTGCTGTTCAGACAGGAGCTTCGTAGTAAAGCGCTGGCCCTCCGAGATGCGCTCCACCTCGATTGCAATCGAGTCAACGGCCTGGGTGAGCTGTGTGAGCTGGGCCGCGACCTGTGAGGGCACCTGAGGCTGTTCGGCTCTCATGTTGATTCTCCTCGCGTACGCCCGCGCGATTGGACCGAGAATCACCATGGCGGCCAGCGTAAACAGGAAAGCGTAAGCAATGCCTTCTGCCCGGGGCGGGACGTCCATGCCCCTCAGCATATCGCGCGCTTCGGCCGCTGTGATGTTCACCGAATTGTTCGGACCGTTAGTCAGAGCACCCGGCCGGTCGATTGTCACAGTCTTTCCGTCGGGAGTATTTATCACCATCCGTCCCTCCTGACCCTGGGCCGCCCGGATCTGGTCCTGGACGGAGGTGCGAATCTGATCGCGTAGTTCCTGGGTAGTTTGCTGCAGGGCGAAAATCTGGGTCATCGGTCTCATGGGTGGTCTCACTCCAATCTGTGTAGACACTACGTCTGGCGCCACCAATTGTCTTCAAAAGATTTGATTCAAGCGCCTCGACCGATTACCTTGAGAGACTGGCTCCGCTGCGCCAGTAGCTCAGTTGGATAGAGCAACAGCCTTCTAAGCTGTGGGTCGGGGGTTCGATTCCCTCCTGGCGCACCAACTAGTTCAAAAAGATTTGCGCCGTTAGCTCAATTGGCAGAGCAAATGACTCTTAATCATTAGGTTGAAGGTTCGATTCCTTCACGGCGCATGATTGCCCCACAACGACTCAGTCGTTGTGGGGTTTTCGTTTACATACTGAAAGTTTCAAGTAATTCGCGTGCGGGGGAGCGCCGAATTAAACTCCCCGCATGAGAATTCTCAATCCGTGGCGCGACTTGGGTGCGCTGCCGCGCGAAGCCTGGCTCCTGTTCTGGACCAACCTGGTCAATCGAGCGGGCTTGATGGTTCTACCGTTCCTCATCCTGTACCTCACGACTGAACGGGGACTGTCCGCAGCGCGCGCAGGTATTGTTCTCTCAGCCTACGGCCTCACATCCATTGCCGGTGCGCCGCTGGCCGGACGGCTCTCTGACAGGATCGGGTCGCTCCCCGTAATGCGCGTATCGCTCGCGATGACAGGTGTTCTCCTCTTCGCATATCCATATGCGAAGACATTTCCTCAGTTGATTGCGGTGACGGTCCTCTGGTCCCTCATGGACGTGTCTTTCCGGCCGGCGAGTCTCAAGCTCATGACCGAGTCGGTTGAACCGGCACACAGGAAATCGGCTTTCGCTCTTGTTCGCCTCGCAATAAACCTGGGGATGAGCATTGGACCGGCGCTTGGCGGATTTCTGGCCGCAGTTTCCTTTCGTGCGATTTTTGTCGTGGACGCGATCACGTCGATCGCCGCCGCTGGCATTCTCTTTTTCTTTCGAACACGAGCATCTCCAGCTGACGCTCCAATTGGAAATGATGCGAACGCTGATCCAGGGCGGACCAAATCCCTGATGACCAACAGTCCATTTATTCTCCTTCTGATTGGGATGTTCCTGATTTCCGTAGTGTTCTTCCAGCACGAGGGAGCTCTCCCTCTGTTCCTCGTACAGTCGCTCGGCCAGTCCACAGCGTTCTATGGCATCTTGTTCACGATCAACACGGTGATCATCGTCGCGCTGGAGATTCCGCTCAATTCTGCTACCGCACACTGGCCTCATTCTCGATCGATGGGATTGGGATCGGCGCTGATCACTGTCGGTTTTGGCGCACTCGCTTTCGCGACCACTCCATCGCTTGTCGTCGTGACCGTGCTCTTCTGGACTTTCGGAGAGATGCTGCTCTTTCCCTCGCTGTCCGCCTATCTGGGCGACATCGCGCCGGCAGCCTCGCGCGGCGTTTACATGGGGGCTTACACCACCTCTACCCAGCTCGGCTTTGCGCTCGGAACTTCGTTCGGAGCCTACCTCTTTGCGAGAGCCGGAATTCCGACAGTCTGGATTGTAATGCTGGTCATCGGCACGATTGGGACAATAGTCCTCGTTTATTCTGCGCGTGGGCATAAGCACCATGCAGCAGAAGTTGAGCTATCTCCCTAGCTAAATATCGCCGCGACGCAGCCGGTGCTGGATTTTCGCGACAATCATCTCGATGGCAATCGCGTTGTGACCTCCACGCGGAACGATTACGTCCGCGTAGCGCTTGCTGGGCTCAACAAACTGCAG
>JACDDZ010000124.1 GCA_013816695.1 Gemmatimonadaceae bacterium | reverse complement strand
AATCGCGAACGGCGTCTTCGACGATCCGTCGCACAAGCGGGAGCATTTTGTTCGCCTGCTCAACAGTGAACACTTTGTCGGTCAGGCTTTCTGGTCGAAACTGGCCTCAGCCTTTCGCTCTTCCAGGCGCCGCGCCCTTCTGCCCTTGGCGGATTCGTACCGTCGCTTTTCGTCATCTGTTTCCGGGGCGATTGGCGGGACTGGCACAGGCCTGCCGTTTCGGTCCACCGCCACAAAGGTCAGGTAGCAGGAATTCGTGTGACGCCGGACGCCGGTGATGAGGTTTTCCGTCTCCACGCGTACGCCAACTTCCATTGAGCTTTTACCGACGTAGTTCACGCTTGACTTCATTATTACCAGGTCGCCCATGTGAATGGGCTCACGGAAATCGACCCGATCTACAGAGGCAGTAACGCAGGTCTGGCGCGAGTGGCGAATGGCTGAGACGGCAGCTGTGGTGTCCATCATGCTCAGAATGACTCCACCAAAGACATGCCCGAGATTGTTGGAGTGTTGCGGCATCATTAACTGGGAAGTCTCATGGTGCGTATCGCTGGTTCGGCGCACTGATTTGGATTGGGCCATTGTTGCACTATAGGTTTAACGTTCTGGTGGCAAATATACTGCAAGCCATACCGCACCTTCATACGCCTTCGAACTCGCACGAGAACATATGCGCTACTTACCGATTCTAGTACTCGCGACAACTGCCTGCGCCAGGCAGGACGCGCCCGCGGCCCAGAAAGCCCCAAGGCGGCCGGTAGCGGCGGCGGCTTCCTCAACGCCCGCAACTGTTGCCTCCATGGGCGAGCTGCAATCAGGTGCCGATCCGATCATTCGCGGACTCTATGTCAATCGCTTCGCATCGCAGAGCAAGGCGCGCATGATCAAGCTCATTGCCATGGCTGACACATCAGAGATCAATGCGTTCGTAATCGACGTAAAGGACGAATTCGGCTTGAACTACCACTCGTCCGACCCGGTTGTGAGCAGGAACGAAGGGACAGCGACAAAAGTTCCGAACATGAAAGCCCTGCTCGACACTGTCCGTGCGCATGGAATACTTCCAATTGCCCGAATAGTCGTTTTCAAGGACTCCGTAACTGCGAGATTGAATCCCGGGAACACCATCAGGAAGCCGGACGGCTCTGCCTGGCACGACAAGAAAGGCCTGACCTGGGTGAACCCGTATGCGAATTCAATCTGGGAATACAATTTCAGGGTCGCTGAAGAGGCGGCGAGGCTTGGCTTTGGCGAAATCCAGTTCGACTACATCCGCTTTCCAGAGCCGTACAAGAGTCTGCCGCCACAGATTTTTCCGGACCAGAATGGGCGGACCAAAACAGCAGCGCTTGCGGAGTTTCTGCAGACCGCGAATCGCCGGCTCGACAAGCTCGGCGTGAGGACTACGGCGGACATTTTTGGTCTCGTGACTACTGTGAGCGGCGCGCTCGAAGTGGGCCAGGCGTGGGAACCTCTGGCAAAATCGGTGGATGTTCTGCTGCCGATGACTTATCCCTCGCACTATCCACATGGCTCATTCGGCGTCCCGCTTCCGAACGCCGAGCCATACAAGATCCAGTATGCTGCGATCTTGCGCGCGAAGCAGCGGAACGACGCAATCGGAGTCAAGGGAGAGCGGGTGCGTCCATGGATTCAGGCATTCTCCCTCGGACCGCCAGCGTATGGCCCCGCTGAAATCGAGGCACAGAAGAAAGCGATCTACGATGCAGGCTATGACGGCTGGGTGCTCTGGCATCCGGGGTCGCGCTACGAGCCGTTTCTTGCCGGCCTCGAGAAAACCCTCGTGAGCCGGAAGAAATCAGGCGCATCCGCGCCGGCCGTTCCCAGCGGCAATTAGTATATTATGCCCCATGAAGACGACGGCGAACATCGAGGGAATGACATGTGTGCACTGCGTACGCGCAGTGTTCACGTCGCTGTCGGGCGTTAAGGGAATTTCACGCGCCGATGTTACGATCGGACGTGCAGTGATCGATCACGATGGAACCGTAACTCCTGAAGCAATCCGTGAAGCCGTAAGCACAGCTGGCTACAACGTGACGGATTTCAAACAGGACAGCCGTTCCCTACCCCTGGTCGTGTGACGAGTCCGCGCCACACTCCGCTGCGCGTTCCGCTCCAGGAAGATGTGGAGGCGCGTGGATTGGCGGCGCTTTTGGCCCCTGACATTCTCGCGCTGCTCGACGAGGCTCCCGACACTGTCGCTGTCGAGACCGAGGAGCTGCACGCGGCGGATCTTGCCGACATCGCCGAGACTCTCGAGCGGGTAGATGTAGCACGCCTGTTGAAGGTGCTCCCACCCGCTCGCGCGGCCGATGTGATGGAGTACCTCGAGGAAGAACTCCGCACCGAGCTGCTCGAGGAGATGACTCCGCGCGAAGCCGCCGCACTCGTCACCGAGATGAATCCGGACGATCGAGCCGACGCGCTTGAGGAACTGGAAGACGAGAGCATCGACGAGATCCTCTCAGAGATTCCGGCGGCGGCGCGTCACGAGACCGAACAACTTCTCGCGTACGACACCGATTCTGCCGGCGGCCTGATGACGACCGAGTTCGTCTCGGTACCGGAAGACATGACCGTAGAGGATGCACTTGCTGCAGTGAGGCGAATTGCGCGAGGCGGCCGCCGCGAAGCCATGTACACTGTTTATGCGACAGACACTGAAGGCCGCGTGCAGGGAGTGATGTCGCTTCGCGAGCTTCTGGCGGCTCCCGAAGGCGCCAAGGTTTCGGATGTCGCATGGGGTGAGGTGGTATCAGTTCTTCCCGATGCAGACCGGGAAACCGTGGCACAGCTGACCCGAAACTACGATCTCGTCGCGATTCCAGTTGTGGATGAGTCGATGCGCATACTTGGCGTCGTCACCGTTGACGATGTCATCGATGCGCTCGTCGAGGAACATACGGAAGATTCGCAGAAGTTCGGCGGCATGGAAGCGCTCGACGAACCGTACATGCAGATCTCGGTGCTCGGAATGATTCGGAAGCGCGCGCCATGGCTGGGGGTCCTGTTCGTCGGGGAAATGCTAACTGCGTCGGCGATGCAGCATTTTCAACTCGAACTTCAGAAGGCGATTGTGCTGACGCTCTTCATTCCCTTGATCATGAGCTCCGGAGGTAATTCCGGATCACAGGCCACCTCCCTGATCATTCGCGCAATGGCGCTCGGCGAAGTCAGGCTGCGTGACTGGTGGCGGGTAGCGATGCGGGAGCTCCCATCCGGAATCATACTGGGCGCAATTCTCGGTGCAATCGGATTTACGCGAATCATTGTGTGGCAGCGAACGGGACTGTTTGACTATGGTCCGCATTACTTCCTGCTTGCCATTACTATCGCCGCAGCCTTAACCGGGATTGTAACGTTCGGTTCGCTGGCGGGTTCCATGCTTCCTTTCTTGTTAAAAAGGATTGGTTTTGATCCGGCGAGTGCTTCTGCACCGTTCGTGGCAACACTGGTCGACGTGACAGGACTCAGCATTTACTTCACGGTGGCGCTGCTGATTCTTCGCGGGACCCTTCTATAGAAGGGCCACTCGACTAGGAGGGGAAGGGAACTTTCCTGTCGTAGCGCAGCGAAACGATGACGTTTAGTACGGACCGCACGCACGCTTCTGACAAAACCCGCGGCGGCGGAACGAGAGTTCCCGGAAGCCGCGTCTTGCCCAGTTTTATTCGTGCGGCTTGCGTTACGTACGTCGCAGTGCCTGGCTCAATTGAATCGAGCGAATCCTCGCCAGCGACGAACATTTTTACGGCGTTCGCCTGTGGGGAGTTGGCGAGGTACCCACGAAGTAACATGAGGAATTTTGGATCGGCGGCGACTACATTGACTCCGCGCAACATCAGCGCCCTCCACTCTTCACTGATGATGTTGTCCCGGACACTAATCACGATCATCGGCTTCCCCATTCTTCGCGCAACACGGCCAACCATCGGGGCGAAAGCCTCGGTAGTGATGAGCAGATCCGCGCCTCGCAATTTCGGAGCTTTTTCCCTGGCTTGCTTTATGGACTCGGGCGGGATGATTTCGGTTGAGACACTGAAGTCATCCTTTAACTCCCGCGCAAGCCCCTCGGCCTGATCGGAAGTGCCAGCAATTACAACGGCACGGAGGCGGCGGCCAAACGAGGCATCCGCGAGATAGCCGGCGAATTCCTTGGTTGAGTAACCTCGCGTTATTGCCTGGCTCAGGATATCGACCACGAGTGGAGTCGGCGGCGGGTCAGCAGCAGGCGAAATCACGTTCCTCTTCGAAACATAGTTTCCCGATCGCGGCCTGATGTCGATAAGCCCTTCCTCAGCCAAAGTCCGGTAGGCGGCGAGAATCACGCGGGGGTCAGCCTGGAACTCACGGGCCAGCTCCCTGGCGCTGGGAAGACGGTCACCCGATTTAAGCGCACCCATCTCAAGGGCTCGTTCCACGCGATAACGCAGCGAGGCGGTAATGTTTTTTACTCGCGGTACCGGCATGTGGGACCTTAAAAATGCTGTTTGAGAATAGACTCCAGATTCGGACACTGGTTAGGGCTGCCTACAGGGCATTGTTCGGGCCGCAGATGTATCAGACCGTACCACTTTGGACCGTCTGCGGCATTTGACCCCCGGATTAATTGCATTGGAAACGTGCGTTTCCCCCCATTGGACCCCCAAATGCCTATACCCAACGCGTTGCGGGGCTCGCCGAGTTCCGCGAAAACGCTAAGCGAGGGGGTAACGTGGCAATGAAGACAGTAGTGATTTCGCGCAGCGAGCAGCTGCTCGAGAATGGTGGCCGGAGACAATTTCTCAAAGTTCTTGGAATGGGCGGGGCTATCGTCCTGATGCCTAGTATGCTGGCAAGCTGCAGCAATGACGATAACAATGGCGGCGGCGACGGTGGAGTCACCGGGCCGAATAGTGGAAAAGCCGTAGTCATTGATTTCGCCAAGGGCGATACTGCAGTGTTGCAGTTCGCGTACGCGCTGGAACAGTTGGAGGCCGACTTCTACACGAAGGTCGTCGCCAATTTCAGCGGTTCGGATATTCCCGCTTCCGAGCAGACGATTCTCGGAGACATCAAGAATCACGAAGTGATCCACCGCGAAGCCTTCAAGGTCTTGCTGGGGACGGCAAATGATTTCACGCTGACTCCTACCTACGGGTCGCTCAACTTCAAGAGCAGGACAGCGGTTCTCGCAGCATCGAGGGATTTTGAAGACCTAGGCGTATCTGCATACAACGGAGCCGCCCAGTACCTGGCCGACGTAAACAATCTCGGACTTGCGGGAAAGATCGTCTCGGTCGAAGCGCGGCACGCCTCGGCGATTCGCGATCTCATCAATCCGAAAAGGAGCGGCGTCGCCGGCTTCTCGCCCACGCCTTTTGATGATGTATTCAGCCCCGGCAAGGTCAGAGCCGCCGCGCAGAATTTCATCGTGGAAATGGTTCAATTCTCCAACGCGCCGACGACGTTTGTCCAAGGCCCCAACGGCAACGGATAAGGAGCCCAAAAAATGGACAATCAAAACACGACGATCCTCG
>JACDDZ010000123.1 GCA_013816695.1 Gemmatimonadaceae bacterium | reverse complement strand
GACAGCTGGTCACCAATCGCGCGATGTATGACAACCTGAACTCCACGATGGCGAGTACAAACAGGCTGTTGGTAAGACTGCAGAATCCGCGAGGAACTGTCGGACGCCTGCTCGACGATCCGGCGCTTTATTACAGCTTGAACAAGACCGTTACATCAGCGGGCGAGCTCGTGGACCAGCTAGGCAAGGGCGACGGCACCATCGGAAAACTCTTCCGCGACGACAGCCTTTACAATCACCTTGTCAGCGCGGTCGCAAACGCCGATTCGCTCACCAAGATGATGGCCCACGGCGAGGGAACAATCCCAAAACTGTTCAACGACGCCCAGCTGTACGACAAGCTTGTAGAAGCTGTCACCGAGCTAAACAAGGTTCTCGTCGATGTACGTCGTGATCCAAGACGGTACACGAAAGGAATGATCAAGGTATTTTGAGTTGTGACCCAGACGCATGACCTCGATGTCGTCGTCACCCGGGGCGGGGTGGTTGAATCGAAGCATCGGGTGCATGCGGCAGTAGTTGACCTGAACGGAAGCCTCATTGCGTACGCGCGTGATCATGCCGTGCACACATTTTGGCGTTCATCAGCCAAGCCGTTCCAGGTCCTCCCGTTCGTGGCGAGCGGTGGTTTTGATTTACTGGACTGGGGCGACGATCAGCTCGCAATTGCATGTGGGTCGCATGGCGGCGAGCCCGAACACGTTGCGATCGTTGCCCGCATGCTGCGCGACCTCGATCTCGAGGACGGCGATCTCGCGTGCGGATCGCACGAGCCACTCTCGTCGCGCGGAGCGCGCATCGTGCGCGAATCCGGCCACCGGTTAACCCGGCTGCATCACAACTGCTCAGGCAAGCATGCTGCAATGCTTGGTTTCGCCAGCTCCAAGAAGTGGAAGCGCTTCGGCTACGAAAGGCCGGAGCACCCGGTACAGATCGCAATCTTGCACGAAGTCGCCAAGTGGACCCAGCTTCGCCCGAGCCAGATAGAGGTGGCAGTCGACGGCTGCGGGGTTCCGGTGTTCGCACTCCCGCTCGACCGAATGGCTACGGCATATGCGAGACTCGGAGCGGCCAGTCAGCGGGGTGAGGAAGTTCCCGGACGCGTGATCGGCGCCATGTCCGAGCATCCTTTCCTGGTCGGTGGAACCGACAGGCTGGATACACTTCTGATCGATGAGACGCATGGAAAGATACTTTCCAAGATCGGCGCCGAAGGCGTGTACTGTGCGACAGTTCCGGAAATGGGAATTGGCATTGCGCTCAAGGTCGAAGACGGCGCGCAGCGCGCAACCCCGCCTGCGCTGTTGAAGATCCTCCAGCTTATCGGAGCGTTACCCGAGCTACTGCCGGAGCGCCTGCACGAAGTCGCGCACAAGTCAGTGCGCAATTCGCGCAATCAGTGCGTCGGCGAAGTGACTACGGCCGCGTAAAAACGGTGCAAGACTCCGATGCCGGCGGTCCTAAAGTTCCGGTCATCGATGACAGGACACGCTATCTGGTCAGGCTTGCTGCTGCGATTGCCGGCTGCACGGAACAGACTCTCCGCACTGTGATGGCCGAATCGCATTCTCCTGAATGGATCGTGGAGGTGGAAGAGGTCATCCTTCAGTCTTATCTGTTCGCCGGCCTGCCGCGCGCGCTCAATGCAATGCGATCCTGGCGTGCGTTTACAGGGGCCGAACCCGCACGACCGGCCACGCATGGCTACGTTGCCATGCAGGAGCTCCGCGCAGCGGGAGAAAAGACCTGCGCCAGGGTATACGGCTCCTCATATGAGCAGCTTCGCGCGAATATCCGCGACCTGCACCCCGAACTGGATGAATGGATGATCGTTGAAGGATATGGTAAGGTCTTATCGCGCCCCGGCCTCGACCTCATGACGCGCGAGCTTTGCATTGTCGCCGCATGCGCGGCCACGGGCCAGAAACGCCAGCTGCATTCGCACGTGCGCGGTGCAATGAACACGGGAGCATCGGTTGCCGAGGTTCAGGGCGCGCTCGACGCCATATCCGATCTCATTGCCAGCGAGTCAGAGCGCGACGCTCGCGAGATGCTCGCCCACCTGGTGGGAAAGTAGATGTTCATAGATCGCGCGGTAATTACTGTGGAAGCGGGTACTGGCGGCTCGGGAGCAACGTCTTTCCGGCGGGAATGGAGGACGCCGATGGGCGGCCCCGACGGCGGTGAAGGCGGAAAGGGCGGCGACATCGTAATCAAGGGCGACGGTAACCTGGCGACCCTGCTCGACTACAGCTATCGCGACACCTGGAAGGCTGAGCGTGCCGAGCACGGGATGGGTTCGAACAAAACCGGCCGATCCAGTCCCGATGTATTCCTGCCGGTCCCACCGGGGACTCTGGTAAAGGATGCCGACACTGGTGAGGTGATCACCGAGATCCTTGAGAGTGGCGACATCTTTGTCATCGCCAAGGGCGGGCGGGGCGGGAAGGGCAATTCCTTTTTTGCCACGGCCACCCACCAGTCGCCCCGGGAATGGCAGCCTGGGGAAGAGGGTGAGATCCGCCGGATCGAGCTCGAGCTCAAGCTCATTGCCGATGTCGGGCTCGTCGGTCAGCCAAACGCAGGGAAGTCCACCTTCCTCTCGGTGGTCTCCGCCGCGACCCCAAAAATCGGCGATTATCCCTTCACCACCTTGACCCCCAATCTTGGAGTCGTCCAGCTGTCTGACAGCCGGACTTTTGTGGTGGCGGACATCCCCGGAATCATCGAGGGGGCGCACGAAGGGAAGGGCCTCGGATTGCAGTTCCTGAGGCACATCGAGCGTACCCGGATTCTTGCCTTCATGATCCCCATTGACGCCATGGATTGGCAGCTCGAGTACGACCAGCTGAGGAACGAAATCCGTTCATATTCCGCCGAACTGGCAGGCAAGCCGCACTGCGTGGTTTTCACCAAGATGGACCTGATGGGTGAGGACTACGTGCCCCCCATCGAGGCCCCGGAAGCGTTCGGCAAGTACGCCATCAGCGCTCCCGCGCGAACGGGCCTGGATGAGTTGAACCTGGTCTGGTGGAAACAGTTGTTGAAAATGAAGCATCAACGTGAACTGGCAGCCACAATTGAGCCATTACCATAGGGTTACGTTCCACGCTTAATGTGAGTTCACAAGTCCAACGGCCGCTAATATCCACAGTTCCCCAAGGCGGAACGCACTACCCCACGGAACTGTCCGAACTCCCCCATCCGCCCAGGTCGCTGTCTATGATCGGCGACTCGCGTCTGCTCAAAATGCCCTGTGTTGCCATCGTCGGAACCAGAGCCCCGACCCAGTACGGAATCCGCATTGCCAGGGCCCTCGCTACGCAAATGGCAGACGCCGGAATCTGCGTGGTCAGCGGGATGGCGAGAGGCATCGACTCAGCAGCCCACTGGGCTGCCCTTGAGTCCGGCGGCAAGACCGTTGGCGTCCTCGGAACCAGCGTGGATATCCCGTACCCGGCCACCAATCGTCCACTCTATAACCGGCTCTCGACTGATGGCCTTCTCGTATCAGAATTTGACACGGGAAAGCCCGCATTCCGAGGCTGCTTCCCGCGCCGCAACCGGATCATAGCCGGACTGGCAAAGGTCACAATTGTTGTCGAGGCAGGGCGGAAAAGTGGTGCCCTGAACACAGCCATGCACGCGATTGAGCTCGGGCGCACCGTAGCCGCCGTTCCCGGCAACATCGACTGCCCGCAGGCCTCCGGCTCCAACCAGCTCCTCCGCGATGGCGCACACCTGATTGCTTCCATCGCCGACGCCATGATGCTGATAGGTGTAGATCCAAAGCCCAAGGCCACGAGCGCTTCTCTGTCTGATACTGAACAAAAAGTCTACCATGCGCTCGGGTCCGAGGGAAATGACCTCGATTCGATAGCGACGTTGACGAGGCTTCCTATCCGGGAGTGCATGGCAGCGGTTGGCACTCTCGAAGTGCTGGGACTCGTTGAGTGCGTGCTGACCGGAGAGATCCATCGCCGGTAGGATGCGATTAGGCCACAGGTGCGCAGGCGTATATTGAACCATGTCGGAACGCCACCTCTACATCCACGTCCCATTCTGCGCCCGACGCTGCGCCTACTGTGATTTTTCCATAGCTGTTCGCCCGGCCGTTCCTGTGGATGAGTACCTCACTGGCCTCCGCTCCGAGCTCAGGCTTCGCGCCCCCAAATCCGGATGGACCCTCGACACCCTCTACCTCGGCGGCGGCACCCCGTCACGGCTTGGGGGCGAGGGAATCAGGAGTCTCCTCGTCGCCGTCTCTGAATTCGTGACACTCGCTCCTAGTGCCGAAGTCACGATGGAGGTGAACCCTGAGGACGTTACACCGGAATCCGCGCGAACCTGGATCGAAGCAGGCGTGAATCGTTTCTCGCTCGGAATCCAGACCTTCGACGCCGGCATCCTGAAATGGATGCATCGGGTTCACTCGGTCGATCAGTCCACTTACGCATTTGAGACGCTTCGCGCCGCCGGTGCGACGAACATTTCGGTGGACATGATCTTCGCGCTCCCCGACAGCCTCAAACGCAACTGGCGTGCTGATCTCGATAAAGCACTGGCACTCGATCCCGAGCACATCTCGCTTTACGGACTAACAGTCGAGACTGGCACTCCGCTTCAGCGCTGGGTGGATCGTGGAACCGCAGTACCTGTGGGCGACGACAGCTACTCGCAGGAATTCATGGAAGCCCACGAAATCCTCACGTCAAACGGCTTCGCCCACTACGAAGTCTCCAACTTCTCGAAACCGGGCTTCCGCTCCCGCCACAACAGTTCCTACTGGTCCGGTGCTGCATACGCAGCTCTGGGCCCTTCGGCGCACAGCTTCGACGGCACCGCCCGCGAATGGAATATCAGGCCCTACGCAGCGTGGCTGTCCTCAGTCACATCGGGAAATCTTCCCAGCGAGGGCCGGGAGAGTCTCACAGAATACAACCGGGCAACGGAGCGCGTGTACCTTGGTCTTCGCACAACTGATGGCCTCGCACTCTCGGAAGTGAACGACAATGCGACGATCAATGCCTGGCGCGATGCGGGCTGGGCGACAATTTCCGACGCAAGTATCCGCCTCACTGCTGAAGGCTGGCTGCGACTGGACTCGCTCGCATCCGACTTGACACTTTCTCGCTCTAATTTCTAGCTTGCCCTGATGGGAATCCCCGTGCTTAACGAACGCGAGCGCAGAGTGCTCGAAGCCGTAATTCAATCTTACGTTGAAACGGCGCAGCCAGCAGGCTCGCGCACGATTTCGCGCCGCTTCGAGCTGGGTATATCGCCCGCAACAATTCGCAACACGATGAGCGACCTGGAAGAGAAGGGATACCTCTATCATCCGCACACATCGGCCGGTCGCGTTCCAACCGACGTTGCATACCGCGTCTACGTGGACTCGCTGCTGCCGCGTGTTCCCGTAGCACTGCCGGAACAGGAAAAGCTGAGCGCGCAAATCACTAATGGCGGCTCCGCGGTCGAGTCGATACTCCGCCGCGCGGCACAGTCACTTGGGGTTATCACGCAGGAACTGGGAATCGCACTCGGGCCCCGGCTGGACGACAGCACGCTCGAGCGTCTCGACCTGGTTCGCCTCTC
>JACDDZ010000004.1:18225-34711 GCA_013816695.1 Gemmatimonadaceae bacterium | reverse complement strand
CTGCGCTATGACCCCGGCGTCAACGAAGTGGCGAGCGACAGTGCTTTCGTGCTCACTGAGCCTGGCCGAAGACTGGAGGGAATTGGCTTTCGCGCTGATCCCAACATGAACAACGTTCGCGTCCTGAAGGGTGCACGCGGTTCGGCTGGCGAAACTTCGACTGCTCCGCCCTCCGGAGATCAGTGAGGATTTTCATTCTCGCGGCGTTTTTCGCCGCGGCCGCATCGCGTTCAGTGGCAGCGCAGGATCTTCCCAGAAACTGCGACCTCGTATTCCCCAATACGGGCCCCACGGGTCCAACCACGGTGACCTTCCAGCGCATTCCCTCCGGAAACCAGAACATGTTCATCGGGAAGGGAGTTGTTGCGCAGTGTGAGGGACAGGGCAATGAGCTGCGTGCGGACAGTGCCGAGTATTATCCGGACCAGCAGCTGCTTTTCCTGATTGGGTCTGTGCGCTATCATGAGCCGCGTGCAACAGTGAACTCCGACAGGATGACCTATTTCCAGGCTGAGAACCGGCTGCATGCAGAGGGAAACGTCGTCGCCGTTCTGTCCAATGGCAGCACCATGCGGGGACCGACGGCGGATTATTTTCGCGCCGTTCCGCCTCGCACTACTGCGCGCCTGGTGGCCACCGGACGCCCGACTCTGCGCCTGCTCCAGCGTGACACGGCCGGCAGCGGGCAGGTGCCGACGCTTGTCAACGCAAACATGATCGTCACGGAGGGCGACAGTCTGGTGTATGCGTCAGGCCAGGTCGAGCTCACACGTCCCGGGCTGGAAGCAAAGGGTGATTCGGCATTTCTCGACAGCGAAAAAGAATTTGCGCGCCTCATGCGCTCTCCTCAGGTAAAAAGCACGCGCGATCGCCCATTCACGCTCACAGGTGGCGTCATCGACCTTTATTCCAGGAACCGCCAGCTACAGCGCGTGCTCTCCACTCCGTCGGGACACCTTCTAAGCCAGGACCTCGAGCTCGTGGCCGACTCGATCGACATGCGAATCACCGCAAACCAGCTCGATCAGCTTTTTGCATGGGGACCTAAACGGGCGCACGCACTGTCACCGGACCGGGAGATCCGTGCGGATTCGATTCATGTAATCATGGATGGACGCACTCTCAAGGAGATGCGGGCGATGCGGATGGCGTACATGAACAGCGTCCCCGATACTTCCAAAGTCATATCCAGCGAACGGGACTGGATGCAGGCCGACACTATCGTCGCCCGGTTTGCAAAGGCGTCAGCAGATACAGCTGCCAGGACTGTCCCGAAGCAAGTGGTGGCCACTGGCGACGCCCGGTCATACTACCAGATGCCCGGCGAATCTCGCATCAAAGGGCCACCCACAATCAATTATGTTCGTGGAAGGGTCATTACAGCTGCGTTCACGGATGGAAGACTGGATATAGTCACGGTGTCGGAAAAAGCCGGAGGTGTGGTTCTCGAGCCCACACGCCCAAAACAATGACAACGCTTCCCGACGCGATCCAAAGGATTGTGGAAAGGTTCGCGGGCGATGACCGGTCTGTGGGACTGGGTCTCGCTGCGATTGTGCGCGCGGCAGATGCAAGTGGCCGCGCAATCCTCAATGACGTAGCAATCCAGTATCGCGATAACTACATCCGCGTGCTTCGCTCGGAAGGGAAGGACGTTGAAGCGCATGCAGGCCGGCTTGGGCTCGATGAGGTACGAGACCATCTTGCCCAGTCTGTGATGCCCCGTCTTCTCTCCGAAGGAATTGTGACGCTCGAATCCGGGGAGCTAGAGGATTTTGACGCAGCGCTGCGCGTTGAGGTGCGGCTGTGGACCGAGCTGTCCGGCCATAGATCAGACATGGCCGAAGCAATAAGCCACACGGGAGACCACGCGGTTGTCGCTGCTCAAACACCGGTTGTTTCCATCGGCAACAGCGTGCTCGAAGCTGTGGGTTTGCTCAAGACGTACAAGCGCAGAAATGTCGTCAAGGACGTGGCCTTACGATTGCAACAGGGCGAGATCGTTGGACTACTGGGCCCTAACGGGGCCGGGAAGACGACGACCTTCTACATGATCGTGGGCCTGATTCAGCCCAACGCCGGTAAGATCATGCTGGATGGCGAAGATATCACGGGAATGCCCATGTACAAGCGCGCCCGCCGGGGCATTGGATATCTTTCGCAGGAGCCGTCAATCTTTCGGAAGCTTTCCGTCGAGGACAATATTCTAGCAATCCTGGAGACCCTTCCGCTCACGAATTCCGAGCGCGAAGAAAGACTGGAAAAGCTACTGGACGAACTGAGCATCAAGCGGCTGCGGAAAAGCATGGCGTACGCGTTGTCGGGGGGTGAGCGCAGAAGGCTCGAAATTACGCGTGCACTTGTGACAGATCCAAAGTTCATGATGCTGGACGAACCGTTCGCAGGTGTGGATCCAATAGCAGTGCATGACATTCAGACAATCGTAGCCGGGCTGCGACATCGCGGCATTGGCGTTCTCATTAGCGATCACAACGTTGAACAGACACTCGACATCGTTGACCGAGCGTACATCATGTTTGACGGACAGGTAAAAGTGTCCGGGACAGTGCGCGAGCTTGTATTCGACGATACGGTAGCAGATATCTATCTCGGCCCCACCCTTACGGCGCGACTTCGTCATCGCTTCGCACATCTGGAAACAGATGCTACCGCGGGAGCTGCGTCGTGAAGCCGGGACTGAATCAATCCACCCAGATTAGGCAGGAGCTCAAGATCAATCCACGCCTGTACCAGGCGATGGATCTCCTGTACATGCCCCTCCTTGACCTTCAACAGCACCTCAAGCAGGAACTGCTGAACAATCCCTTCCTCGATCTCGTCGAGGACGAAGAGGAGGATGAGGCCGAGGAAGAGCAGGAAGATGAAAACAGTCTCTCACAGGCCGATGCCGAAAAGGATCGCGAAGGCGAAATAGACTGGGAAGAAATTCTCCTTGACGGCTTCGACACAGCCGGCGGACGCAGGGAAGAGCACGAAGAGCGCGAGTACTATGAGCCTGTAACCGTTGCGAGTCGCGACCTGAGCGATCACCTCAGCGACCAGGTCAGCCTTCTCGAGCTCACACCGCGGCAGATGCTGCTGGCCGACGAGTTCATCGGCAACATTGCGGACGACGGGTACCTGTCCTGCCCGCTCGAGGACATTGTTTCCGCACTCAATGACGTAGTCACGCAGGCAGCCGAGGGAATGGATCGCGAGATCGACGATCTTCCTCTTTACACGCTCTCGGAAGCGGAACAAATGATCGGTACAATCCAGACCCTCGATCCGCCGGGAGTCTGCGCCCGTGACCTGCGCGAATGTCTCGTTCTCCAGCTGAAGGAAGCCGGTCTCGAGCAGTCGGTTCCTTACCGGCTTGTGCGTGATTGCTTTGACGAACTGATCAACCATCGCTGGAGCGAAATCTCCAAGCGCTTTGGAATGAGCGCGCAGGATGTGCAGAAAGCGGCTGACGAAATTGCGAAGCTCGATCCCAAGCCAGGCCTGCGTTTCAGCAGCGGCGATGACAATTACATCATTCCCGATCTCATAGTAGACAAGATCGACGGCAAGTACCACATATTCCTGAATGACGCAAATCTTCCGCGTCTCAAGTTGAGCAAGGCGTACCAGGAAATCGCGCGGGACAAGAAGAAGTTCGACGGCGAGAACAAGGAATTCATCTCCAACAAGCTGAACTCAGCCAACTGGATGATCCAGGCAATCGAGCAGCGCCGCCAGACCATGCTCAAGGTCATGAACTACATCGTTGAGCGGCAGCGTGACTTTTTCGAGAAGGGAGTGCAGTACCTGAAGCCGCTCACTCTCCGCGAAGTTGCTGAAGTGATCAGCATGCATGAATCCACGGTGAGCCGCGTCACCAACGAGAAATTCGTGCAGACGCCGCGTGGTGTGCTCCCGCTGAAGTTTTTCTTCTCGTCAGGCCTCGCGACAGCCGACGGTGAAGACGTTTCGGCGCGCGGAATCAAGGCGCAGCTGCAGAAGCTCGTGCAGGAAGAAGATCCGCAGCACCCCCTTACCGACCAGGCGATCGTGAACATTCTTCGCGAGAGCGGCGTCCAGATTGCGCGCCGCACCGTGGCGAAGTATCGCGACCAGCTCGGCGTGCTCTCGGCTCGAATGCGCAAGCGTGTATAGCAGCTCGCAGATGCGAGTTAGCGTTCTCGTTCCTGCAAAGGACGAAGCCGAGAATCTGCCGCTGTTCATGGAACAGGCGGAAAAGATTTTTGCTGCACAGTCGGTGGGGTATGAAGTTGTGGTTGTCGATGACGGTTCAGTGGACGATACATGGCATGTTCTCAAGCAGCTGGAAGCGAAGTATTCATTTCTTCGGGCTGTACGGCACCGGTCGAAAAGGGGAATTGCCGATGCTCTGCGCACCGGGTTCCTGAACGCGCGAGGTGACATCCTCGTTTTTTATCCGGCCGATCTTCAGTACAAACCGGAAGACATTCCAGCGCTTGTGGCGCCGATACTGGCGGATGAGTCAGACATTGTTACGGGTTACAAACAGGGTGTGTATGAAAAGGCCTTCGTTTCGGGCATTTACAATCGCTTGAGCCGCTCGCTCTTCAAGGTTCCAGTACGCGACCTGAATTCGGTGAAGGCTTACCGGCGTGAAGTAATGGAAAGCCTGCCGGCTCGCCCGGACTGGCATCGCTACATGGTAGTGATGGCGGCAGCACAGGGATTCAGTCTTTCGGAAGTTCCAGTGCCGCTGTATCCGCGACACGCCGGAAAATCCAAATTTGGAATTGGCCGGATTCCCGTCGGCGTGCTGGACATGCTCGCTGTCTGGTTCGAGCTGCGATTTGCAACGAAGCCGCTACTGCTTTTCGGTATGATGGGCGCTGCACTATTCCTGATTGGACTTATTGTCGGAATTGCCGCCGTTCTCTGGCGAATATTTGCCGGTGTTGGATTCCGTCCGCTTCTGAATCTCGTGGAAACCTGCCTGATAGTTGGTAGCGTCTTCTTTTCGACAGGCCTTATCGGCGAGCTTGTCGCAGCTCAGCGCTCCGAGCTGCGCGAACTTCGTCGTCGTGTAGATGAAGCATCCTTATCGCAACGATCAAACAACGAATGAACGTCCTCTTTCTGACTCATAACTTTCCGCGCTCCGAAGGCGACGCCGCGGGCTCATTCCTTCTCCGCCTCGCAAAGGCACTGAAAGCAGAAGGCGTGACAGTCCATGCAATTGCGCCGGCCGGTCCGGGGCTGCCGAACACCGACACCATCGATGGCATTTCGGTCGAGCGATTCCGGTATGCGCCGCGAAAGTTCGAGAAGCTCGCGTACACGGGGAACATGGCGCAGGACGTCGCCTCGTCGTGGAGTGCACGACTTACACTACTCAGCTTCCTTGGCGCAGATTTCGTTCACGCTGTCCGCGCACGCCGCTCATTCGAGCCCGACCTCATTCACGCGCACTGGTGGTTCCCGAATGGTGTGGTGGGAACATGGCTCAAGGGCCTGACGCATCGTCCGCTTATTACTACCCTGCACGGAACCGACGTGCGACTCGCGCGATCCGTTGGAGTTGCAAAGCCGCTCTTCAGGCACGTGATGCAGCATTCCACCAGGGTGACAGCGGTTTCACGCTGGCTGGCCGACGAGACCGAGCGCGTTGTCTCGTGTGAACGTCCGATTGTGGCCCCCATGCCTGTCGCAACGGATCTCTTCTCGCCGGGCGGCGCACGCATACCAGGTCGCCTCTTGTTCGTGGGACGTGTGAATGCGCAGAAGGGAATTGACCACCTGCTTCGCGCGGTGTCCAAGATGAAATCCCCGTCAACGCTCGATGTTGTAGGCGATGGTCCAGGGAAGCCGGCGATGATGCAGCTTGCCACAGATCTTGGAATCAGTGAGCGCGTAAACTGGATTGGTCAGCTGAAGCAGCCCCAACTCGTTGAGTACTATCGCCGTGCAGCAGCCATGGTGGTCCCATCGGTTGACGAAGGGCTCGGGCTCGCGGCTGTCGAAGCGCTACTGTGCGAGACACCGGTTGTCGCCTTCAACTCTGGCGGACTTACCGACGTAGTTCGCGACGGTCAGACAGGAGTGCTCGTTCCACCGGGTGACCTCGAAGCGCTTGCTCGCGCACTCGACGACATCCTGTCATCCGAAGATCGGGGAAGAACGCTCGGCGTCGCCGGCCGCATATACGCTTTGGCTACATTCGCTCCGGAGTCGGCCGCCCGTAGATATGCGGATATCTACCGCCAGGCTCTTGACGCATCTCCTTCATAAGGGAATCGTTCCCAAAGGGTGTTGCCTGGCGCGCTTAACGCGCCGTCTCTAAACCAAGCAAATGGCTAAATCGCAGGATACGTTGCGGCAATCGACCGCAAAGCCTGAAGCGTTGCCACAAGCATATTGGCCGCGTTTTGCCGTTGGAGTTGCATCGGCCGTGTATGCGCTGGCGACACTTGCTCTCGCATGGCCGGCACTTGCTGGCAAATTCCTCGTAAGCCCTCACAGCGACCAGTACATCGCGGGCTTTGCGTTCCGTGATTTTGCAGCCAAGTCTCTGCGTGAAGGAAATGGATTCCCACAGTGGAACCCGTACCTCTTCGGGGGAATGCCGTACATCGGTGCCATGCATGGCGACATTTTTTACCCAACGTTCCTGCTCCGGCTGATAATGCCCACCGATGCTGCAATGACGTGGGGATTCGCGATCCATTTATTCCTTGCCGGACTCTTCGCATTTCTCTTCCTGCGGGCATCGTTCGACCGGGATACACCCGGCCGGAATGTTTCGCTCGGATTCTTTGCGTGCCTGATTGGCGGACTTGCTTACATGCTTGGCGGCCAGATTTCCTCGCTCGTCTCGCCAGGGCACGATGGAAAGCTTTTCGTGAGTGCGCTTTTCCCGCTTGGACTTTGGGCGCTTATTCGCGGAATACGCGACGGCCGCGACTGGGCCTGGGGTGCGTTTGCTCTCATCGTCGGCCTCGCCGTTCTCAGTCCGCATCCACAGCTCCTGCAGTACATGCTCCTGGCCAGCGGTGCATACGCGATTTTTCTCGCAATCCGCAGTGTGAAGGGAGGACGCTATACATCCGCGACTGCAATTCGGCGTCTTACCTTTGCCCTGGGCGCAGTGCTGCTTGGCGCTGCAATAGGCGCAATTCAATACCTGCCAGTGCGCGAATACGTGCCCTGGTCGCCTAGAGCCAAAGGTTTGCCCGATTACCTCGTGGCTACTTCGTACGCGTGGAATCCCGAGGAAGTCTTCAACGTCTATCTGCCGCAGTTCAGTGGAATGCTGGAGGGATACTGGGGTCGGAATGGGATTCATCTACACAGCGAGTACATGGGGGCGGCAGTACTCGTTCTCATGGGCGCCGCGTGGCTTGGACTGAAGGGAAATGTCCGGCGATCGCAGGTAGTTTTCTGGACGGTTACGCTCGCCATAGCACTGCTCTGGGCAATGGGAGGCAGCACGCCATTCTATAGAATCCCATACTCCATCGTGCCCGGCACGAAATTCTTCAGGGCGCCGCAGACTGTGTTCTTTGTCGGCAGTCTGGCGATCGCTTTTCTTGCTGCCATTGGCACAGAGCGATTGCTCGCCCGCGATCTTCCCAGGAAATACATGATCGGCTGGGCGGCGTTCGCGATTCTCATTGCGCTCTTCGCGAGCATCGGCGGCTTGAACTCGATAGCTATGTCGCTCGCGCCGGAGCAGACCACGGAGCGTGTGGCAGCGAACGCGGGCGCATTGATTGCCGGGGCCTGGAGATCGGCGGTTTTTGTCTTGCTTACTATAGGGTTGTTCGTTGCCTATCACCGCGGACGATTCAGCGTCCGGACAGCCGGATACATTCTGACTGCGATCGTCGCGATCGATCTATGGTCCGTCATTCGCAACTATTGGATTTTTTCAGAGCCGGCATCCACCGTGTACGCCAGTGATGCTGTGGTTGACTATGTGAAGAAGCAGCCCGAGCCCGGCCGCGTGCTTACACTGCCGCCGGAAGGACCCGGACAGCGCGACCCGAATCTCACGGGCGACGGGCTAATGATTCATGGAGTCCGTACAGTGCTCGGCTACCACGGCAACGAGCTCGGCAGATATGACCAGCTGAGCGGAAAGGCCCAGGGTTATACCCCCATCCTCAGCCCGCTTTTCTGGCGACTCACGAACACGCGGTATGTAATGACCGATAACGGAGGAATCCAGCAGCTCGAGAAGGTCGCAGGTCCTGCACGGAATCCATCCGGAAACAGTGTGTACCTGTATAAAACGCCGGGGGACAATCCGTATGCCTGGGTGACCCCGGCCAAGATTCGGGCAGCCGACCTGCCGGCGGTGCAGACAATCATGGACCAGCGTTTCGATCCTCGATCGGTTGCAATTTTTGACTCTGCCGCCGCCATAACGCCAACCCCGAATCTCAGCGCCATTCCGGCGCCGTTGGCAATCGTCGTAACGACGACGAGCTACGCGCCCGGAAAGGTCAGGCTCAAGCTCGATACGCCTTCGCCTGAAGGAAGCGCGCTCGTCGTCTCGGAAAATTATTATCCGGGGTGGACCGCTACGTCCGGAGGCAAGAAACTCAACGTCGGGCGCGCCGATTTCGTAATTACAGGTGTCGAACTACCAGCGGGCGCTACTGATATCGAGCTTACTTTTCACAGTGCGGCATACGACAAGGGAAAGTTGATCACGCTCATCGCACTGGGAGCAAGTATTCTTGTCATGGCAGCAGGCGTGATCCTACAGCGGAGAAGAGCTATTGCCTGAACGGGCAGTTGTCATCGTACCCACATACAACGAGAGTGACAATCTCGGAAAACTGGTCGAGCGCGTCCTCGCCCAGGACCCGCGGCTTGACATCCTCGTCGTCGATGACGGCTCACCCGATGGAACTGGAGAGATTGCAGACCGGCTGGCGGCAGAGAATTCACGTGTAAACGCAATTCATCGCGCCGGTAAAATGGGTCTCGGAACAGCGTATATCGCCGGTTTCCGCTGGGCCCTCGAGCGTGATTACGACTACATCTTCGAGATGGACGCCGACTTCTCCCACGATCCGCGCAAGCTTCCCGAAATGCTCGAGGCAATCAAGGACGCGGACGTGATCATTGGCTCACGTTACCAGCACGGTCAGGTGAACGTAGTCAACTGGCCAATGAGTCGGTTGTTTTTGAGTTATGGAGCAAACATTTACGCCCGCGCTATCACAGGTCTTCCAGTTTTCGACGCGACGGCCGGGTTCAAGTGTTTCCGTCGAAAAGTGCTGGAGACTATCGATCTGGGCGCGATCAAGTCAAACGGTTATTCGTTCCAGATCGAGATGAACTTCAGGGCCTGGAAGCGTGGTTTCCGAATCAAGGAGATTCCCATCGTGTTTGTAGACAGAACCGAAGGGCAGAGTAAGATGTCCAAGCAGATCTTCCGTGAGGCCGTCTGGATGGTTTGGCGCCTGCGGTGGTGGGCCCTCCGCGGAAAGATCTAATGATTGAATTCGGCCGGCCGTTCTACAAGATGAGCGGATCGGGTAACGACTTCGTCTTTTTCGACGCCCGAACAGAGCCCGCGGGCCAGCTCGCCACTCCCGATCTGATTGGACAACTCTGCGCCCGCGGCCTTGGAATAGGTGCCGACGGAGTGGTCTTCCTGGAAAATTCGACGGTCGCCGACGTAGGGCTCCGGTACTTCAACCGCGACGGGACTCTGGCCGACCTGTGCGGAAATGCCAGCCTTTGCACTACCCGGCTTGCCACCGAGTTGGGGGCGGTGAATCCAGCCGGCTTTCGTCTCGAAACCGGGTCCGGCGTCCTGAACGCCCGGATCAGGAATGGGCTTCCAGAGATAGATCTGGCTCCAGTCCGGGACGTAGCCACGAGCGTCCCATCGGTCCCGCTTATCGCCAGGGAGAGCCATCTTGGCTTCGCCCTCGCTGGCGTACCGCACGTGGTTATCGGCTGCCAGGCGGTGGACGAGGCGGACGTGGCGGGGCGGGGGGAAGCCCTTCGCCATGACCGGGCCTTCCGGGACGGGGCAAATGTCAATTTCGTCCAAAAGGCTGCAAACGGGTCCTGGCGGTACCGGACCTATGAACGCGGGGTCGAAGCCGAGACCCTGGCTTGCGGGACCGGAGCCGTGGCGACCGCCGTTCTGCTCAAGGAATGGGGTCTGGCCGGCGATTCCGTGGACCTGATTACCAGCTCGGGCCGGACTTTACAGGTGACCCTCAAGCGCTCGGGGAACGCCTGGACGCCATCCCTTCGTGGTGAAGGAAGATTGGTCTTTTCCGGACGTTTGGGGGAAAGCGGCTGACAGCACTGTCGCCGCATGTCAGCATGGTGTCGGTGGAGACCACGTCTGAGAATGTTTCTAAAAGAGAAGCCGTAACAGGCTACACCTCAGCCGCTTAAGAAACGGTAAGACCCCCTGATTCGAGTTCTCCACAGTTATCCCCAGTGGATAGTTTACATAACATATATTATACGTAGTACAACTATCTTTGTGAGCTTCGGCCCTGCTCATGAAAAAGCTCCCGTCCCAGGACAGCAGCCAAGGACGGGAGCTTCACTACTTACGGTGGACTACCTGACGACCGTCGCCGACAGTTCACCCAGACGTACCCGGGCTTCCGACGCCACCGCACTCTGGTCGTCCTGGGCCAGCTCGGTCCAGATTGCCTTGGCCTCGGCGCGTTTGCCGGCCGATGTGAGCGCACGAGCTTCGTCACCCTTGTAAAGCGATCGATCTGCCGGGAACGTAGACGCTTCAGCGGCCTTACCGTACTCAGCGGCGGCTTCTGCGAATTTGCCCTGTTGCTCAAGTCCTGCTGCTTTCAGGCGATGCAAGCTGCCACCCATAAACGCTTTACGAGCACCGCCTTCATCTACTTTATTAAGCTCAACAAGGCCGTCTGCGTACTTGCCCTGTTCGTACAGGAGCTGGCTCAGGGCCATCGTTGCTTGCACGGCCGGTCGCGTTCCCTCGTAGCGGACGGTCATTTTCCGGAGATCTGAGATGGCGAGCGGCGTATTACCCGAGCCAATGGACTGCAGGGCCTGGAAGTATGCCTTCTCTGCCTTCGCAGTTTTCAGAGTCTGCGACCGGCTGTAGAACCACCAGCCCCCGATAACAAGGACGATGACGCCGACTATGGCCAGCGCCTGCTTTGAGTTGAGCTGGAACCAGCCCATCACGGAATCGATCCTGCTCTCATCGTCGGCCCGGACCCGGGCGTTCGCTGTTTCAGCCATGTATTGAATCAGTTGGAGGTTTGGGGGTCTGGAGTGCCCCCGGGGTAACTCGAACACCCGGCCAACGGTTTAGGAAGCGTTAACCGTCAGGGGTCAAGTTGTTGTCTAAATACTTCTGCGATTAGGTGTTAGTTGGTCATGGACAGCAGTTTCAATATAGCCACGCATACGTATGCCGTCTTACTTTGAGGCGACTGTCCCCAAGCCCAGATGCTGGATGCCAGTCTTGCCAATTCTTAGGCGGCAGCGATGTCTGTGTAAAATGTCCCTGCCCGGAATCGAACCGGGAACCTTACGCTTAGGAGGCGTACGCTCTATCCAATTGAGCTACAAGGACTCATAGGAAACCGCTGCTCGATCCTCCTGAGCTACGGGGGCCAAGTGCACGAAACCTAGCGGCTTATGTTTTCGCTCACAACGCAAAGCGGAGCAAATGTGGGACACACACGCAGAAATTTTATCGGTGCATCCGCCGGAGCTCTTGGCGGTGCGATGCTGCTCGGCAGCCCTGCCCTCAGTGCCGCCCAGAATTCCGACAAGCTGATGCGGATTTATGAGTCCCTGCTCCCCACGACCGGCGTTAATGTCCGCGACCAAGGCGCAGTTGGAGACAGTCTCGCTGACGACACCCAGGCGCTCCGCCGAGCGTATGCTGCGGTGCCCGACGGTGGGACCATGCTCATTCCACGCGGAAAATACAGGGTTACGTCCCCGCTCCACTTCAATCGCAGGGTAAGCGTTGTAGGCGAAGGCATCGGGTCTATCCTGTGGATAATGTGCCCGCCCACTGACGGCGCTGCAGTCCAGTTTGGGGTCCCCTTTGCCGATTCAGGAGTGGTCACTTGCAGCATTGGAAATTTTTCAGTCCAGGGAACGAGCAACAACAACTCGCGCCACGGAATTGCCTTTTACAGGATCTATGACTGCAATGTCGGACCGCTCTATGTAATGCCCGGGTCGCAGTCCCACGCAGTGATGATCGGCGGGTGCCTGCAGACTTTCTTCGACATAGTGCAGGAACAGAACTTTGCCGCCTTCGAGCCGGATCGCGTTGTCTTCCCTGCTGGTGGCATTCCAACCCGCGCCTCGGGACCGGGAACGCTGAGGATTGTGAAAAAGGCTGGCGCGGGATGGAGACCCAACACTTTTCTCGCAAAAGGGCTTGTGGTCGCAGCCGGCTCAGGACACAACGCGGCAAGTCCGGGACTGAACTTCTACAGAATCCTTTCCAACACGACCGACGAGGTCACACTGGACCGGAACCTCCCAGTCGCGTCGGATGCATCCACAGTTTTCACAATCGCGGACTCGCTCGCATATCCGCAGTCGGGGTGCACAGTATGTGTCGTGAACGTCGAAGATCTACCCGGCTACAACCGGGCGCGGCATGGAGTGGGAATGCCGACCAATGCGTGCACGATTCGCGTCAGGCAGTCAGGGGGCAGCGGACGATCGACAGGCGGCCTTCTTGTACGACCGCAGCAACAACTTGGGGGAAACAATCTCTATACCGGGAAAATCGAGGGAAACTCGAATCCCGATAAGCTTCCGGCCGAACTTGGCGGAGGTTACGGGATGGTTATCGTCGGTGGTGTGAACTGGAAAATCCGCGACATGCACGTCGAGGGCAACGAGAATGGAAGCATCGTCGCCGAGACATCCCAGTTCAGCATCACCGACTCTCTATTCTCTCCAATTGGAAACACGCCCGCCGAGAGCGAGAAGCTTCGCCTCGGTCCGCGTGCGCAAAACTTTGCGGTCAATAGCTGCACGATTGGACTGCTTTCGGTTGACAGCACATCCGGCGGATACGCGATGGGGCACTGTGATCGCAACGTGACCGGCCCCGGGTCGTTTGGCATATCCGCTCCACCGCGCTCAGGTGCCTGGCGCTCGGGCGACAGGATCTTCTACGATCCCCTTCCCTCTAACGCGCGCTTTGTGGGAGCTGTTTGTCTGGAGAGCGGAACACCTGGGCGCTGGCGCGAGTTCGGAAGTATTTCCTGAGTATTAACGCCGCACATCAAATGAGTCACCAAACTCCGCGTCTGCAATCGGTGCGAGATCCCTCACCGAAGTGACGTCTGCACCTGCAGGACCGGAGTGCAGCTCGCGGCGAAAACGCAAGAGTTCCGCTTCTCCGCCCTTCGCCGCGACTTCCACGGTTCCGTCCGGCCGGTTCAGTACCCAGCCTGTGATTCCCTTTCGCCTGGCGCACTGGCGCGCGAACCAGCGAAACCCGACGCCCTGTACCCGCCCTTCTACTTCAACGTGGAAAGTGGGCATCGTTCACCCTGCGCGGATCAAGGCCTCGAGCGCGGCGACCATCGCAGTTTCTGGAGTCGGCGCTTTACCATCTACACTCAGCTCGCCCTTCCGAATTTTCTGCGCGACGCCATCGAGCTGCTCGGCGACCCGGCGGGCTTCCTGCGAAACCGGATTCAGAGGATCGTCCCACTCCGTCGTTTCCCAAGCGCGTTCCGCTCTTAGTCCTTTCTTTTCGGGTGCGCGAAGACTTGCAGCGGATTTCCAGTCGAACTCCACCAACTCCTGCTTTACCCAGACAGGGGCCTTTGCCTCTTCGATCTGGGCGGGCGCGGACTCCTCGCTATGCACGAACGGAGGACGCAGCTTCGATTCGGTCCTGTCAGTCACAGTGATCTAGCCTTCCCACGCGTACTTTCCGAGCAGCGGCACGAATCTCACCGGGGCGATTTCCTGCATGTCCATCGTATCGCCGCGCTTGGTCGCAAGAAACAGTACCTGTTCTTCCATGTTGCCGATTGGTATCAGCAGCTTGCCGCCCTCATTCAACTGCTCCTTGTAGGTCTGCGGAACGTCGGGTGCCGCAGCTCCGACAAGTATCGCGTCGTAAGGTCCGTACTGTCTCCACCCGAGAGTACCATCACCGAGCAGGAAGGAAACGTTGGAAATGCTCAGCGCCTTGATTGCCTCGCGCGCGTTGTCCAGCAACGGCGCTATGCGCTCGATCGAGAAGACCTGCGATGAGAGCTTGGCGAGCAACGCCGTCTGATAACCCGAGCCGGTTCCGATTTCCAGGACCTTCTCGTTCCCGGTAAGCTTGAGCAGCTCAAGGTATCGCGCGTGAATGCTCGGCTGGGAAATTGTCTGGCCATTTCCGATTGGCAGCGCGGAGTCCTCGTAGGCGCGATGCCTCACGCCGGTTGGAACGAAAAGATGGCGCGGCACCTGGTCGATGGCGTGCAGCACTGTCAGGTCGCGAATTCCCTGCTCCTGCAGGGTTTCCACGAGCCGGCGCCGCGCGCCGCGCATTTCATTCTCTACAGGTCGCGCCACCAACTTTCCGGTCCTTGAAGAAGTGCGTGATGCGTAAGATCGAGGTGGAGCGGGGTCACCGAGATGTACCCTTCCTGGATCGCGCGAAAATCGGAATCGGCCTCGCCAGTCCAGGCAATTGATCCGCCGCCAATCCAGAATATCGGCCGGCCCCATGGATCTTCCATGCGCTTGATGGAATCGGAGTAGACCCGCTTTCCAAGGCGTGTCAACCGCGTTCCCCTTATTTCAGGACCTGGCAGCGGTGGAAGATTGATGTTGAGCAGCGTGTTCGCCGGAAATGCGGGAAGACTCGTGAGGTGTCGGAGGAGATTGGTGAGCGGTTCGATCTGCTGGTCGAGCATGCTGACATCGGCCCGCAGGTCACCGCCAGCAAATGAAATTGCAATCGATGGAATTCCAAGCGAGAGTCCTTCCATGGCGGCGGCCACGGTTCCCGAATAGAGAACGTCCTCGCCCATGTTCTGCCCGTGATTGATCCCGCTGAGGACGAAATCCGGCTTCTCCGGCATGAGCGCTTCAACCGCCAGCATTACGCAGTCGGTCGGAGTTCCATCCACCTGGAACCTGTTTGCCCCGCGGGCAATCGGACGCACGGGATGATGCAGGGTCAGCGAATGGCTTGTCGCACTCTGTTCGCGGTCGGGTGCGACAACGGTGACTTCACCGAGTGGCTCTGCCGCCTTGATGAGGCATTCAAGTCCATGGGCAAGTATGCCGTCGTCGTTGGAGAGTAGCAGTCTCACTCAGTTCTCAACGGAAGATCAGGGATTTGTGCCGCCAGAGAACTTTCGCAATCTGAAATGACGAATGCAGTGGGCGGAAATTGCTGGGTGTCGGTGAATCGTATATCACGGGGATCGGAACAGATCCAAACGTGAACCCGGCGTTCCCGGCGAGAATGATGAAATCGGTCTCGAACTCGTAGCGAGTTCCCTGCGGCTTGATCTTCTTGAGCACATCGATGCGAATCGCGCGGTAGCCTGACTGGCTATCCTGCACCGGGCATTTTGAAATCGCGCGGGTGATCGACGTGGAAAGCATGTTTGCGAAGCGGCGGTGAATTGGAACAGCCTTGCCAGAGATTTCGCGTGTGCCGATGACTATGTCGTACTTGTCCAGAGCAGCCACGATCGCCGGAGCAACCGATGGATCGTGCTGGCCGTCGGCATCAATCTGCAGAACTCCCCTGGCACCATTGTCCACAGCCCACTGAAAAGACTCACGCAGCGCAACGCCCTTTCCCTGGTTCACGTCGAAAAGGATTACCTGGTCGCATGTTCGCTGCAGAATGGACCGCGTAGCGTCTGTTGAGCCATCGTCCACTCCGAGCACGAGTGCCCTGGGAAGGTGGAGCTTTATACCCTTCACTACGGCTTCTACGCTCGCATCGGCATTGTACGCCGGAACTATGCAAACCAACGGTTCAATCATCTGCCTGTTCCTTTCCGCTGAGGATAGACTGGATCTCCATTAGATCCCGTTCCATGAGCTCAACAGATTGCGAATCCAGTGCCGTGCGCGCGATAGTTCGCAGCTCGCCCTCCTTGCGATACTCATCGATCTTCTGGCGGGCCCCGTCGATGGTGAACTTCTCGGTGTAGAGGAGCTGCTTCACCAGCATGATCAACTCGATTTCCTTGCGCTGGTAAACCCGATTTCCCGAGCGATTCTTGGCCGGATGCAGGAAACGAAACTGGCTTTCCCAATAGCGGAGGACGTGGGGCTTGAGATCGGTGATCGCACAAACGTCGCCGATGGAAAAGAATTCCTGGACCGGTTCCTTGGCAGACATCAGGCGTTCTCCGCTTTCAGTTCGCGACTCATCAACTCGCCTATCGCATCGCGCGCAGGCTGTCCTTCGAAGAGCACGCGATACACGGTTTCGACAATTGGCATTTCCACTCCCTCCCGTTGC
>JACDDZ010000004.1:0-18215 GCA_013816695.1 Gemmatimonadaceae bacterium | reverse complement strand
CGCTCGCGCACTTCGAGTAGTCAGAACTCCCTCAGCTACTGTATCACGTGTCTTGAGTACTTCGTCCAGCGGCCGGCCCTGTCCGATTTCCAGCCCCACACTTCGGTTCCGGCTGAGCGAGCCGGTGCATGTGAGCACGAGGTCGCCAAGCCCTGCCAGTCCCGCAAAGGTCGACGCTTTCGCGCCACGAGCAACGCCCAGCCTGGTCATCTCGGCCAGTCCCCGCGTGATGAGTGCAGCGCGTGCGTTGAATCCGAGGCCGAGACCGTCGGCGATGCCTGTGGCAACCGCCATGACATTCTTGAGCGATCCGCCAATCTCCACACCGCAGATATCAGTGTGTGAATACGCGCGAAAATAATCGCTGCTGAAAATGCGCTGGCTCTCACGCGCGACAATGGTATTCGTCGAGGCCACAACCACTGCGGTCGGCTGTCGGGATGCGACTTCGGCGGCGAAGCTCGGACCGGAGATTGCAACAATCGGATTCCCGGGAAGCTCCTGCTCGGCAACCTCACTCATAAGGGCAAGCGAATCGCTTTCGATTCCCTTTGTCGCTACTACAATGGGAGTCTTTGCATCGATCGAAGACTTCGCTTTCGCCAGCACCGAACGGAGCGCATGCGAGGGCGCGGCTGCCACAATGAATTCCGCATTCGCCACTGCGGCCGAAATGTCGGACGTGGCAACGAGATTATTCTCGAGTGCATGACCAGCCAGGAAGCGGTCATTGATGTGGCGTGTGTTGATGGACTCCACGACATCGGGCTCGAGCGCCCAGAGCCGAACGTCGTGACCGTTCGATGCGAGGAGATTTCCGAGCGCCGTACCCCACGCTCCTGCGCCAATCACAGAGCACCGCATCAGGCCGTCTTCTTCTTGAAGGAGAACTTCGGCTCTTCGCCGCGGCGCAGCCTGCCGATGTTCTGGCGGTGCGTCCAGAAAACGAAGAGCACGATCGGGATGCTCGCCAGAAAAACGGGAGAGGCAGCGGTACCCGTCCATAGCAGGATCGCGATTGGCAGCATTACTGCTGCGCTCAGGGAAGCGAGGCTTACGTATCGGGTTGAAAAGGCAACGGCGAAGAAGACGATCTGTGTGGCAATAAATGGGAGCCAGGCCAAGGCCAGGAAAACGCCCGCGGCGGTCGCTACTCCCTTCCCTCCGCCCTTACCCATCAGGAAAACAGGACGCACATGTCCAAGGATCGCTGCGACGCCGAATGCAATCGCGCAGAGATCCGGCCGCTGCGTCGCTGTCACGTCAGGCAGGAGTGCCACGGGCAAGACCCCTTTAAGCATGTCGGCCAGCATGACTACAACTCCGGTCTTCCAGCCGAGCACGCGTGCAACGTTGGTCGCGCCAAGGTTGCCCGAGCCCTCCTTCCGGAGGTCCAGGCCGCGCAGGCGTCCCGCTATGTGGGCCGATGGAATCGACCCGGCGAGATATGCAATCACCACTCCGAGGAGTGGATGCACTCAGCCTGATTTCCTTCGCAGAACAACATTGAGCGGCGCACCGCGAAATCCCCATGCGGCGCGAAATCCGTTGTGCAGATATCGAACGTAGTGTTCCTGCAACAGGTCAGGATTGTTTCCGAACACTGCGATCGTCGGCGGCGACGTCTCGATCTGCGTTGCGTAGTTCAGCTTTACTTCGCGGCCTGCGGCCTGTGGAGGTTGCCTCCGTGCGAGGAGCTCACCAAGAACCTGGTTTACCTGGGAAGTTGAAATGCGCTTGGTTCTCTCCGCTTCGACTTCGAGGACAGTGTCCAGGATCTTGTTGATGCGCTGTCCCGAAATCGCCGATGTGAAGAGGAAAGGAATGAATCCGAGGAATGGCGCTTTTTCCGCCGCCTCCTTCTCGAACTTGGCAGCAGACTTGTCGGTCTTCTCTTCCTTGATATCCCACTTGTTCACGACCATGATCAGTCCGCGCCCCGCTTCCCATGCAAGGGCTGCGATCTTGAGATCCTGGTTGTGCATACCTTCGGTTGCGTCGATTACGAGCACGCAGATTTCAGCGCGCTCAATCGCGCGCCGGGTGCGGAGGGATGAGTAGAACTCGATACCGTCGCTGACTTTTGCCTGCCGTCGAAGGCCTGCCGTGTCAACGAAGATCAGCTCGCGACCGTGGTACATCATCGGCGCATCGATCGCATCGCGTGTAGTGCCCGCTTCGTCATTCACGACGAGGCGCTCTTCGCCAAGCAGCCGGTTGATGATCGAAGACTTGCCAACGTTCGGGCGCCCGATGATTGCGACGCGCAAGGCCTCTAGCGGTTCCTCCATTACTTCCGGGAGGCGGTCCACCAGCACATCGAGCATGTCGCCCGAGTTCTTTCCGTTGGCAGCGGACACCGGGACGGGATCGCCGGCACCCAGCTCGTAAAACTCGTAGAAATCAGTCGTGGCTGGATCATCTACCTTGTTTGCAACAAGAATCCACGGCTTCCGCGCCTCACGCAGCATGTCTACCACGCGGGAATCGCTCGGATGCAGGCCTGCCTTGGCATCTACGACGAGCAGGAGCATGTCCGCCTCCTCAATCGCGGCCGACACCTGGCGGCGGATCTCGACGTCCATCGGAATCTTCGGGTCGTCGGTAATCCCGCCCGTATCCACCAGCCAGAACTGCTTGCCATTCCACTCTGCGCGGCCGAAATGCCGGTCGCGCGTGGTGCCCGCTTCATCACTGACGATGGCGTTGTTCTCGCCGACGATGCGGTTGAAGAGCGCGGACTTCCCTACGTTGGGACGACCAACGAGTGCAACTACGGGGATACTCATGCTGCCACCGCGCAGCTGCCTGCGGCGAGAACGTCAATAAAATCGTACGAGGGATACACGGGTATTGGCAACTCATTGCGCAGCGTCTCGAAGACAACGTCGTCGAGAAACACTCCACTTTCATTAATGGTTTCAGCGGGAATCAGTGCAAAGTCCAGGTCGCTGCGCGACTCGAGAGCCCGGCGAATGTCCGCACCTACAAGAAGTCCTGCAGTAGTGATCGTGGGACCGAACAGCGAGTTCGAGGTTTCGATGATTTCAATCCTGGCCCCAGTTGCGGCGACGATCTGGTCGATCAGCGGCGGCATCAGGTTGCTCATTGCCTTGCCAGTTACAACTCCAATCTTCGTTCCCGGGATTGGCTGCAGCTCCGAAGCACCCGCTTCCACGCGCATACGCAACTGGGTGATCGACCCAATCCCATTCTCGATCTGCGCAAATTCACCATAGTGTTCAGGCCCGGGCAGCTCCTTGCCTGCGAGCAGGTAAAGCTCGTCGGCACCGAACACCCAGGTCTCACCGCGCTCGACGAGGGCCATTGCTCCCCAACGTTCAACCCGCGTGAGAATCTTGCGGGCGTTGTCCTGATCCATGCTTTTGCCCGTATACAGGTGCGAGAACTGGGTAAGACCGACTGGGACAACTGCAGTAGAGAGCACAGCTTCGCCCATCTTCCAGAGATCGCATATGGACTCCTCCAGAACTTCCTCGTCATTCAGCCCGGGTACGACCACCATCTGGCAGTGAAACTGGATCCCGCCGTCCGCCAGCCTGCGCAGCTGGGCGAGAATGTCCGGCACGCGCGGATTGTTCAGCAGAACTTTTCGCGCCTCGTGGTTCGTCGCGTGAACCGAGACGTAGAGCGGCGACAACCTATATTCGAGAATGCGGGCAAAATCCCGGTCCTTGAGATTGGACAGGGTGGCAAAGTTTCCGTATGCAAACGAGAGTCGGTAGTCGTCATCGCGAATGTAGAGAGGCTTGCGGAGACCATCGGGCAAACCTTCTATGAAACAGAACTCACATCGGTTGGCGCAGCGGCGCACCGTCGGCGGTTCCAGGACCACGCCAAGTGGTTCGGCTTCCGGACGCTCGATGTCGAAGATTACAACATTGCCATCGGGCAAAACCGCCTCGACAGAAATCTCGTCTTCGGCGGTGAGAAACTCCCAGTCCAGGAAATCGGAAAGCTCACGCCCGTTGACCGTTTTCAGGACAGTTCCAGGCGCGATCCCAATCTCATCAGCGATGCTGTCCGGAACTACTCGCGCGACCTTGATCATAGCTAAAGTAATTTATCAGCTAAAGGCGCGGAAATCAATTAGTAACGCTGAGTTACGGCGTTTCGCCTGTAGCTTGTACTGAGGCTGCTTCCACGGGCACTGCGGCCGATTTCGAGAGCTCTTCAAGCAGCGATTTTGCCCGCGCCGGATTGAATCCCGGAAGCTTGGAGATGGCCTCCTCGCCGGCATCCCGGACACCCTGAACGCTGCCGAAGACACGGAGCAAAAGGCGCCTTTTGACCGGTCCAATGCCTGGAACCCGGAGCAGCTCCGAGGTGACGGTTCTCATCGTCCTCCGCTTCCGGTTGTATGTGACAGCGAACCGATGAGCTTCGTCGCGGGCCTGCTGCAAGAGCCGAAGTGCGGGTGAACGCCTGGTGAGCTTGAGCGGATCGCTACGGCCCCAGATGAAGATTTCCTCTTCCCGCTTGGCAAGACTGATCAACGGGAGGTCGTTGAGCTCCAGACCTACAAGCGCCTCGTAGGCGGCACTGAGCTGACCCTTCCCTCCGTCAATTACTACAAGATCGGGAAGCGGCTTCTCTTCCTCCTTGCGGCGATTGAAGTAGCGGGTGACCACTTCATTCATCGAAGCGAAATCATCGGTACCCTCGACCGTCTTCACCTTGAACTTGCGGTATTCGGCTCGGCGCGGACGTCCGTTGTCGAACCAGACGGCCGAGCCCACTGTATCGGTTCCCTGGGTGGTCGATATGTCAAAGCATACGAGCGAACGGGGGAGCGTCTGCAGGCCCAGCTCGCGGGCCAGCTCGTACACAGGCTCCCCTGCCCTCTCCTCGGACTCCATCGACGAAAGCTTCAACTCCTCGAGCAGATGCCTCGCATTCTGCTCGGCAAAATCAATCAGCTCACGCTTCGAACCACGCTGCGGAATGGAAATCCGCGCACCGCCAAGTGATTCCTCAAGGAGGTCCCTGTCCTCGAACTCGAACGGAACGAACAGCGCCCGCACCCGATCCTGCATCGCCACATAACTGCCGGCCAGGTACGCCGACAGTGCTGCGCTGTCGGTTTCGTCCTCGAGGTTTTCCAGGTAGCGGTGATCGCGGTTCAGGAGTTTTCCAGACCTGATCTTCATTATGACAACGCAAGCATCGTTACCGTCGCGTGCATAGCCGATTACGTCCCGGTCTCCGCCTTCAACTTCCATGACAACGTTCGGCTCTTCCATCTTCTCGAGGTGCACAATCGCATCGCGCAGCTCGGCGGCGCGCTCGAAATCCAGTGATTCCGCGGCGAGATCCATTCGCTCGCGAACACGCTTGATCACTTCTTCCGGGCGCCCGTCGAGAAAGACGAGCACTTCGTCAATCATTGCGCGATAGTCGCGCTGTGACTGTGCGAGAATGCAGGGCGCCTTGCAGCGATGGATGAAATAATCCAGGCAGGGACGCTCAGGCATCTCCGTCGGCATGTCGTAGTTACAGGAGCGAACCGTGAACAGCCGCTTCACGACGTTCAGGGCGCGGCGCATGGAGCCCACATCCGTGTAGGGACCAAAGTAACGCGCGCCATCATTCAGCAGGCGACGCGTCACAAAGACCCGGGGGAACTGATCCTGAACTGTGACTTTTATGTACGGATAGCTCTTGTCATCGCGGAGGGCGATGTTGAATCTCGGCCTGTACTCCTTGATAAGATTGGCTTCAAGGATCAGCGCATGCGGCTCGGTCGGAACGACGATGGTTTCAAGGTCTCTTATGAGTCCTACAAGGTGCCGCGTCTTGGGACTGACCATCTGGTCGGCCGTGAAGTAGCTCCGCACCCGGGAGCGGAGCCGCTTGGCCTTCCCCACATAAAGAGTTGCGCCATCGGCACCCTTCCAGAGGTACACACCGGGGCCGTCGGGCAAATGCGGCAGCTTGGAAGCGACAGATTCCGGGATCGGGTGCATCCCTAATTATACCAGTTCAGCCAAATTGAACCCGATGACAACCAGGGAGGGCACAGCCAGGAAAATGACTACGGTTGCCAGACTTGCAGCAATGGCGAAGGGTTAAACGGGCACCACTGCTGTCGCTTCGATTTCAACTTTCGCGCGGCTCTCGATCAACGCGCTCACGATTATCACTGACATCGCCGGATAATTTCCACCGATAATCTCCCGATACGCGACACCAATCTCCTTGTGCGCGAGCATGTACGCCGTGCGATCGGTGATAAACCAGGTGAGGCGGACCAGATGCACTGGGAGCGCTTCGGCAGCCTTGAGCACCTCCACCACGTTTCTCAGGGCCTGCGCCACCTGTGCGACAAAATCATCGCTCTCGAACTCGCAGGATACGGGATTCCATCCAATCTGTCCCGCAGTAACAATCATTCGTCCCGCACTCGACGTGATGCCATGCGAGTATCCGCTGGGCCGCTTCCACCCATCAGGTTGAATTTGAGCAAATGAGCTCATGCGTCTCCCCTTTTTTCGCGCAGCCTGTGCCGCTGCAGTTTTCCAGTTGGCGTGCGAGGAAGCGCGCTCACGAACTCGACGCGCCGGGGATACTTATAGGGAGCGATTTCCTTTTTCACAAAATCCTGGATTTCCTTTACAAGCTCCGGTGCGGCACTCGCATTTTCATTGAGAACTATGAATGCGCTAACGGCCTGCCCACGCTCTTCATCAGGCAGTCCAACAACAGCGCATTCCTTTACGCTCGGATGGAGCAGCAGGACATTCTCGACTTCGGGGCCGGAGATGTTGTAGCCTGATGAAATTATCATGTCGTCGGTGCGCGCCTGATACCAGAAGTAACCATCCGCGTCACGAATGTACGAATCACCGGTGATATTCCAGCCTTTTCGAACATAGGCCTTCTGGCGCTCGCTATTGTCGAGGTAGCGACAGCCGGTTGGTCCGCGCACGGCCAGCTTTCCGACTGTTCCATCCGGAACGGCATTGCCCTTGTCGTCAATCACGACGGCTTCATATCCGGGAACAACCTTGCCCGTGGCGCCGGGCCGAATATCGTCGCCTGACGCGCTGATGAAAATGTGCAGCATCTCGGTGGCGCCAATCCCGTCGATAATCCTGATTCCAGTGGCGCGTTCCCACGCCTGTGACGCAGCGAGCGGCAGTGCCTCTCCGGCCGATACACAGATTCGCAGGCTCTCTACATCGCGCCCGGCGAGCAATCCCGCCATCGCCCTGTAAGCAGTAGGTGCCGTGAACAATACGGTTGGCCTGTACTTCTCGATCGCGTCCAGCAGCTGTGGCGGCGTTGTCTGCTCGAGAAGGAGCGTGCTCGCGCCTATTCGCATCGGGAAGAGCAGGATTCCGCCAAGCCCGTATGTAAATGCAAATGGCGGCGAACCCGTGAACATGTCGGAGGAATTCGCGCGAAGTACGTACCGGGGAAAGCAGTCGCATATTGCCATCACATCGCGATGGAAATGCGCTGTCGCCTTTCCCTCTCCCGTGGTGCCCGACGTAAACGCGATAATGGCAATGTCGTCAGCTGCTGTATCACAGTTCTGGAATGTCGCGGGCTTGCCCTGCATCAGCCGATCCAGCTCGGCGGAGCTATCGCTTCCCGACCCGAAGGTCACGCACCGGCCGGACTCGCGTGGCTTGCCAGACGCGGTCGTTTTCATTGCGAGCTCGCAATCCCCGGCAATTCGTGAGTCAGTGAGCGCAAGCGAGATGTTCACCTTATCTGCGGTGAAAGTGAGCTCCCGTGTACGCAGCATGGGCATTGTAGCGACGACGATTCCGCCAGCCTTGAGAATCGCGAACCAGCAGGCAGCCATCATCGGATTGTTGTAACCGCGCAACAGAACGCGGTTGCCCGGGCGCACGCCAAGATCCTCAGTGAGTACGCGCGCAATCTTGTTTGCACGAGCAAGCAGCTCGCCGTAGTTCCAGATACCCTGGGGCGAATAGAAAACCGGACGGTCAGAGTTGCCCATTGAAGCCATCCTGTCCAGCAGCTCCACGGCACAATTCATTCGCTCTGGATACTCGAGTCCAGGGATGCGGTCGTATCGCATTTCCGGCCAGAGCTCGCGCGGAGGCAGCATGTCGCGAGCGCTGGAGTCGACGTGAGCGCTCTTACTCATCCAGCACGGAACCGGCGATTATCAGCCGCTGTATCTCGCTCGTTCCCTCGTAAATCCGGAGCGCCCTTATCTCGCGATACAGTTTTTCCACTGGAGCGCCAGCAACGACGCCGCGCCCACCGAGCAACTGTACTGCATCGTCAATCACACGCTGCGCGCTCTCGGTCGCAAACAGCTTGGCCATCGCAGCCTCCCGAGTAACGCGATCCGCAACCTTGTCACGCGTCCATGCAGCGCGATACACAAGCAGCGCGCTCGCATCCACAGCGAGTGCCATGTCGGCAATCCGCGCCTGGGTGAGCTGATGGTCGGCGAGCGGTTTCCCAAACGCGTGCCGGGCTTTTACATGCGCGATGGCTTCGCTAAGCGCATGGCGTGCGAACCCGAGCGCTGCCGCCGCAACTGTGGAGCGAAAAACATCCAGCGTGCCCAACGCTACACGCAGTCCCTTGCCGGGCTCTCCCACAACTGCGTCATCCCCCACCCTGCATCCGTTGAACGCAATGGTTCCCAGTGGATGTGGCGCCAGTGTTTCGATCCGCCCGGTGACGGCGAATCCTGGAGTACCTGCGTCAACCACGAACGCTCCGAATGCCTTGTCGCCGTCGTCCGCGAGGCGGGCGAATACTATGTAATGGTCCGCGATGCCCGCATTCGAGATAAAGGTCTTTTCGCCTTGGAGAACCCACGACTTCCCATCACGACTGGCTGTCGTGGTCATCGCCGTAACGTCCGAGCCCGCGTCCGGCTCCGAAAGCGCAAAAGCCGCAATGCTCTCCCCTTTCCCGACGCCAGGCAGATAGCGCTTCTTCAGCTTCTCGGAACCAAACAGTGAGATCGGCCCGGCGCCAAGTCCCTGCATGGCGAATGCGAAATCTGCCAGGCCAGATCTCTCGGCAAGAATTTCACGACAAAGACAGATCGAACGGACGTCCAGTTTCTCGAGCGCCCCGCCGTGGGATGCGGGCACGCAGTACCGCAGCCAACCGGCGTCCCCAAGCTGGCGGACAAGCGCGCGGCACTCAGCGTCAACGTCGTGTGTGCCATGTTCTGGTGCCAAGAGGCCGCGCGCGGCCCACGCTTTCAGGTTGGCCGCGAGCTCGCGATGCGCGGGTTCGAAGAAGGGCCAATCCACATAGCCGGACGACAGGGTCAGTTGCCCTCGAATTTCGGCGTTTTCTTCTCTGCAAAAGCGCGGTAGGCGCGCGCGAAATCTTCAGTCTGCATGCATATCGCCTGGGTTTGCGCCTCTGCATCGATCGCCTGGTCCACAGTCATGCTCCATTCCTGATGGAGCGCGAGCTTTGTCATGCCATGCGCGAAGGTCGGCCCATCAGCCAGCGTGCCCGCCATTTCCATGGCGTCCGACATCAGCGATTCGCTCGTGCATATGCGATTATAGAATCCCCATCGCTCCGCTTCCTCTCCGCTCATGAAACGGCCAGTGAAGAGAAGCTCGCTCGCCCTGCCATGCCCTATGATCCTTGGCAGCATCGCACATGCTCCCATGTCGGCCCCTGAAAGTCCTACACGAACGAAAAGGAAAGCCACCTTGCTGCGCGCTGTTCCGAAGCGAAGATCACTCGCCATAGCGAGAATTGCCCCCGCACCCGCGCAAACGCCATCGATTGCGGCGACTATGGGCTGCGGACAGGCGCGCATTGTCTTGACCAGGTCACCTGTCATGCTCGTGAATGCGAGAATCTCGTCGGTGCGGGCTTCGTCCTTCATCTTCACCAGTGGTCCGATGATCTCGTGAACGTCTCCGCCAGATGAAAAGTTGTCGCCCGACCCGGTTAGTACAATTGCACGCACATCGCGCACGAAGCGCAGCTGGCGGAAGGTGTTGCGCAGCTCATCGTACATCTCGAATGTGAGCGGATTCTTTCGCTCCGGACGGTCCAGCGTGATTGTGGCGACACGATCAGCAACCGACCAGCGGAATGTGCGCGGCTTGATGTCCTGGGCCTTCATCTCGATCATGTGGTCTCTCCGCCGGCAACGACAATTGCCTGGCCCGTGATTGCCGATGCTTCGGGGCTGCAAAGCCAGAGCACCGTGCTTGCCACTTCTTCAGGCGTCGTCATTACACCCCGCGGAATGACCCGCAGGATCAGTCCGCGCGCCTCATCGCGGGAAATCCGTTTTGCTTCCATCAGCTCCGTCACCCCTCTTTCGGTCATTTCAGTGTCGGTGTATCCGGGGCAAACCGCATTCACCGTGACTCCCGATTTTGCGATCTCGAGTGAGAGCGACTTTGTGAAGCCCACCACTCCGTGCTTGGCGGCCGCGTACGCTGTCATTCTCGCTGCACCCGCCACTCCGGCGGTAGACGCGATGTTCACGATTCGGCCGCCCTTGGCCTCGAGCATTTCAGGCAGGACCTGGGCAGTGCACAGGTATGTGGATGTAAGGTTCACCGCGAGCATATGGTTCCATAGTTCATGGGATGTTCGCACGAACTTCTCGCTCTTTGCCTGTCCTGCGTTGTTTACCAGGATTTGCGCCGGGCCAGCTTTGGCAAACGCGGATGCTATCGAGTTCTCATCCATCACGTCACAGCGAATTGCGGTCACCCCGGCGCCCAGCGATTTCGCATGCTTCTCAAGCACAGCTTCGTCGCGTCCCATTATCGTTACGCGCGCCCCTGCTCTCGAGAGCGCTGCGGAAATCGCTGCTCCAATTCCGCGCGCGCCGCCCGTGACAATCGCGTGCTGGCCGCCTATTGAACCGGTGTCCGACGAGCCTGTCTCCTTCATATAGTACTGTTTCCCTGCATTTCCATTTCTTTCTGGCGTTCGAGTAGGCGTTCCAGCTGTTCCTTACCGGACAGATATTGCACCGGCCACCACTGGTTGCGATAGCCGAGGGCGGCGGCCGCGTGCAGAGTCCAGTTCGGGTCGGCGAGATGGGGCCGGGCCAGGGCACAGAGGTCCGCCCTTCCAGCTGTGATAATAGCATTCACCTGGTCCGGGTCAGTGATGTTGCCCACGGCGATTGTCGGTACCCGCGCCTCGTTGCGAATGCGATCACTCAGGGGCGTCTGGAACATGCGGCCGTAAACCGGTTTTGCACGCGAAGAAGTCTGTCCTGCAGAGACATGTATTATGTCGGCACCTGTTCTCTTGAATTCGCCGGCGATTTGAACCGCTTCGTCGCCCGAAATTCCGTCGCCAGTCCAGTCAGTAGCAGACATCCGAACTGAAATCGGCCGCTTACCTGGCCAGACAGCGCGCATCGCCGCCAGGACTTCCAGGGGGAACCGCAGACGGTTCTCGAGTGATCCGCCATACTCGTCGGTTCGCTTGTTTGAAACCGGGGTGATGAAGCCGGAAAGCAGGTACCCGTGAGCGCAGTGCAGCTCGATCATGTCAAAGCCTGCGTCAGCAGCCAACCTGGTAGCCCGCACAAACTGGTCGCGTACTGTGTCCATGTCTGCGCGGTTTATTTCGCGCGGGGTGCGCATGTTCTCGCCAAATGGGAGAGGCGAGGGCGCGACAGTTTCCCAGTTGCCTGATTCGAGCGGCTCTTCGTTCCCTTCCCATATGAGTTTTGTCGATCCCTTCGATCCGGAATGTCCCAACTGCAGGCAGATTTTGGCCGGAGAGGATGCGTGCACCGCATCCACAATCCGTCTCCACGCCGTCGCGTGCCCGTCATTGTACATGCCCGTGCAGCCCAGGGTGATTCGCGCCTCGGGTGACACGCAGGTCATCTCGGTAATTATGAGGCCGGCGCCGCCCAGTGCCCGTGCACCAAGGTGGATGAGATGAAAATCTGTGGGCGTGCCATCCGTGGCGGAATACATGTCCATTGGCGAAACGACGATGCGATTCGCGACTTCCATGGATCCAATTCGAAATTGCGTGAACATCGGCGGAACTTCGGGATTTCCTGCGAGCCAGCGCTCCACGCCTCCCAGGTAATCGGCGTCGCGCACGCGGAGATTCTCGTGGCCCACGCGCTGGCTCCTGGTCAGGAGACTGTAGGCAAACTGTTCCGGCTCGAGATGGATGTAACGGCGGACATTCTCGAACCACTCCATCGAGTTTCGCGCTGCATTCTGGAGGCGGAGAGCCTCAGTTCGGCGCGCATCTTCGTATCTCTCGAAGGCCGCGGGTATATCCGCACTGCTCTCCACTGAATTGAGCTCGCGCGCAAGAACTATTGCATCTTCGAGTGCGAGCTTGGTACCGGAGCCAATGGAAAAGTGCGCTGTATGCGCGGCGTCACCGATCATCACCACCCTGTCATGATGCCAGCGCTTGTTGCTGACACGGGAGAAGTTCACCCAGGGCGACTCTCGCATGTGGGGCGGCGCATTCTCCATGAGGCCATGACCGTCAAGCCAGGGAGCAAAGAGTTTCGCGCATGCGGCAACACTCTCGGTAGCGTTCAGCTTGTCGAAACCCGCGTCGCGCCAGGACTTCTCATCACATTCAACAATGAATGCGGACTGCCGGTCGTCGAAGCGGTATGCGTGGGCCTGGAAGACTCCCCGTTTCGTTTCAACGATTATGAAAGTGAAAGCATCGAACATCCGGGAAGTGCCCAGCCAGATGTACCGTGCCGACCGAACGTCGATTTCCGGCTCGAATGCCGCGGCATTTTCGCGGCGGAGAATGCTGTTCACCCCGTCTGCTGCGACAACCACGTCGGCGTCGTCCAACCCAAGCTTGCTCAAGTCGGCGCTGCCTCGGAACTCTACGCCGAATCGGAGATCGACTCCGAGCGAGGCTGCGCGGCGCCGGAGAATGGAGAGCAGCGAAGTCCGCGCAATTCCGCTGAAGCCGTGGCCACCCGAGGTAATCGTCTTTCCCCTGACGTGAACGTCGATATCGTCCCAGCGAGCGAATGACTCAGTGATCTCCCGGTAACTCTCGGCGTCCGCAGCACGAAGATTTCCGAGCGTCTGTTCGGAGAAGACGACTCCCCACCCATAGGCGTCCTGCGGCCCGTTGCGTTCCAGAACAGTGACGACGTGTGACGGGTTGCTCTTCTTCAAGAGGAGGGCGAAGTAGAGTCCTGCGGGTCCGCCCCCGATTACAACCACCTTCACTAGACGATCCGGATTTTTCGGACGTCCTTCGGCGCTTTTGGAAAACGCAGGTCGAGCTCGTCGAGCGTATCGGCGATTGTTCGTGCAACCATATAGTCGCGCGCGTCCTTGTCGTCGGCCGGGACCACGAACCACGGCGCCCATTTAGTGCTACAGCGCGAGAGCGCGTCCCGGTAGGCAGATGTGTAGTCGTTCCATTTTGCGCGGTCATCCAGGTCTTCAGCTCTGAACTTCCAGTTTCTGGTTACGTCGGAGAGGCGGGCCTTGAGCCGCTTCTTCTGTTCGTTCCGGGAAACGTGCAGCATGAACTTGAGGATCACCGTGTTGTTGAGTGACAGTGATCGCTCGAACTCGTTTATCTGGTCGAAGCGCTTGCTCCAGACATTTTTGGGCAGGATTTTGTGCACCCGCACGGCGAGAACATCTTCGTAGTGTGAGCGGTTGAAGACGCCGAGAGTTCCATGGGACGGAGTGCGGGCATGAATGCGCCAGAGAAAGTCGTGCTTGCGCTCGAACTCAGTTGGCGCCTTGAAGCTCGAGATCTCGCAGCCCATCGGATTTACCGCACCAATCACCTTCTTGATTACGCCGTCCTTGCCCGACGCGTCCCTTCCCTGGAAGACAAGAAGCATCGCGTAGCGGCCGTCTGCGTAGAACAGTTGCTGAAGGTCCTTGAGACGGTCGCGCTGCTTGTCCATTGCAGCGTCGAGGTCGTCGCCGCGGGGAACCGTGCGCGGGGGTTCAGCATCTTCGTCGCGCAACTCGGGCGGGTGCGCGTGCGTAACCGGCTTGAGTTTCATTCACGCACCTTTGTTCTTGTCGTCCCACAGTTTCGGCTCCCAGAGCTCCACCTTATTGCCATCCGGGTCCATGATCCACGCAAATTTGCCATTCTCGGCAGAGTCCGGTCCCTGAATGATTGTCACGCCATGGGCGCGTAGCTGCTCGAGCAGTTCATCGAGATTATCGACGCGGTAGTTGATCATGAAAGAAGAATTGCTTGGGCTGAACCACTTGCTATCCTTCCCCGCGACAGTCCACACGGTGAGACCTCGATCCTCGGCCGTGTCGTCCGGCCACCTGAGGATTGCGCCGCCCCAATCTTCCATCGGCAAGCCCAGATGCTTGTGATACCACGCTGCGAGTGAAGCGCTGTCGCCAGTGCTCTTGAAGAACACGCCACCGACTCCTGTAACCTTTGCCATCGTTTCCTTTCCTAGGTGTTGAGCCGTTAGAGCAATATGCTCAGCCTTCCAGTACCTCGACGCGAACGGCCGTCCCGTAGCACAATACCTCCGTCACGCCTTTCATCAACTCGTTCGCGTCATAGCGGATGCCGATCACTGCGTCGGCCCCGGCCATATGCGCTTGAACCAACATTGTGTCGAAAGCCTGCTTGCGGGTTCGCTCAGCGAGTTCCGTAAAGAGCGAGATATTGCCGCCAAGCAGCGTCTGCAAGCTGGCGCCGACTGTCCCGAAAACCGACCGGGATCGGACGACGACACCACGTACCACGCCAAGATTGTCCACGATTCGGAACCCAGGCACGTCGAATCCGGTCGTTGTCATGTTGGATGGAATGTCTGCTGTCTGCGAATGGATTATGGAAGACATGAGTCACGGTCTGTGGTGAATGGTCAGGTAGCCTAACGTTCAACTTCTGTCAGGCGACGCGCAACGGCTTGATGCGCGCAACATCGCCCTTGAGCGCGCGACTGGCATCCCAGAGGTCCACGGCTCGCTGAGCGTTCATCCAGAACTCCGGTGAGTTTCCAAAAACGCGCGATAGTCGAATAGCCATCTCGGGACTAAGCGCCCGGCGACCGCGAAGCAGCTCATTGACCGACTGGCGCGACACGCCTGCCACCTCTGCAAGCCCAGCGACGGTAAGTCCATAATCCGGAAGAAAGTCTTCGCGCAGCATCTCTCCCGGGTGAGTAGGCCGGCGAGTCATCGTACGAGTATTCGGAATAGCCATGTTCTTCTCCATCTAGTGGTAGTCGCAGACCTCGACATCGTACGCGTCACCATTTACGAAATGAAAACAGATTCGCCATTGGGTATTGATCGAAATCGAATGCTGCCCTTTCCGGTCATCCTTGAGCGCGTGGAGTCTATTTCCGGGTGGCACCTTTAGATCATCTAGTCGCGCAGCCAGGTCTACATACTCGAGTTTGCGTGCGGCACGGTCGGCAACGTCCGCCGGAAATCGCTTCGCGCTTCCATTGATGAACAGATCGCGCGTGCGTTTGTCGGCAAACGTCTTGATCATGACCAAATGTAGCGCGTCACGTGACACAGGTCAAGATATGCCAAAGTGCGTTGGCGCGCTTTCAGCTGGCTTCCACTTCGACAATCATGTAGACGGACGCGGCGAATGCCATCGGCAGGCCTGCGACGCCGACCGCGGTTCTTACGTGCTTGCCAGGCTCCCCAAACACCTCGACTACGAAGTCTGACGCGCCGTTCATCGCCGAGGCCTGGCCGGTAAAATCCGGTCCGCTGTTCACCAAGCCGTGTACAGCGACAACTTGCTTCACTCGATCGAGGTCATCGATAATCCCACGGATCGCGGCCACGCAATTCATCGCGCACACGCGCGTAGCCGCTTTTCCTGTCTCTTCGTCGAGGTCTACTCCGAGCTTGCCGTTGTATCCGTGAGAGGGCTGACCAGCCGTGTACACGAGATTACCAACTTGTTTGGCGGGGACGTAGTTGGCGTGTGGCACGGGTACGTTAGGAAGTACAATTCCCAAATCGGCGAGCCGTTTGGCGATTCTACTCATGGAAGGATCTCCCGTGCGAAGCAGAGTTGAAACGTTTGTTAAATCGCGACGTTAGAGGCAGCGAACCAGCAGTGGTGCGGCTCCTCGGCGTAGCGTGAACGGCCCGAGTGTGTCGTTCGCAACTACGACGCGCAAGTCCATGCGGTCTCCGTTGATTTGCCCCAGGTACCTTGCACGCAAAGCATCCGGCACTTCATCGATGCGGACCGGGCCGCCGTGTTCCCGCACGTGCAGACCTGAAACATCAAACCGGCCGTTGAGATCGCTTACTACAGGACCATCAAGACTACCATGGGCGCAATCGTAACTAATGGTGCCACTATCCGGTGTGAGCAGCAGGCCTGCGTGGGCTCCGCCCCAAGACCCGAGAATGCTATCCCCATATTGCGACGGGCCTCCAATAGCGCACGCGCTCAACGTGGACATTGAAATAGCTATAACAATGGCAGGATACCTCATGGTTCTCTCCGCTGTCAGGGAATCCTCATGTTGCATCCACAAGCGATCTAACGTCAAGTTAGCGGTTCTCACCCCATGAGCTTCCGGTCGATTCACAGCTGCTCCCTATGCTCAGCCGCCGGTTCGAAGAATATGGACTGCCCCACCGCGAGGCGTCCGCGTCGAGTCACGGTGCCGTAAACTCCAGCTTTGTTGTCCCTCACCCGAACAATCGCCTTCAGCACCTCTGGGGCCGAGCGTGCCGAGTCAGGGTCGAAGTTCACCATCGAGCAGCGCTCGTCGCGGTTGGTGATCGCTATTGCGGCTGGGTCAGTTTCCCCGAACGAGAGGACGCCTCTTACCCACTCGTCCTCCTCGAAGGGGACTGATCTCAGCGATGAAATCAGGATGTTCGGTCGGAATCTTCGGACGTCTGTGTGCTGCGCAGCGAGTCTCCCGATTTCGCTCACTGTGGCGGAGGTAATCACGGAGATGGGCGCCTCGTCGAATATGCCACGGTCCAAGTGCATCATCTCAACCGGCGAACCATGACGGCGACCGACCTCAGTCGCCAGTTCCTGGCTAAACACACCCAGCTCCTTTCCATCTGGGGCGCGAACGTGCGTCGGGATGTTACCATCGACGGCGGGCCCCTGTCGCACTGGTGAAAAGAGAATCAGCTCCGGAAGCTTGGTGGCGGTCAGCCACGGGAAGCCGCCGCGGAGATCCGCCCGACGGAAGGCCAGGCGGCGGTCGCCGTCGAGTCCGTGCCAGCCCAGGTCGGCGACATCGAGAAGTTCGCCCCCCATGGACTTCACTGGGTAGCGGAACAACGCCTCTACTTCACCGATTTTGATAGGCACCTAAAACACAATCCGTGTGCCCTTTCCGCTGCCGTCTCCACCGACCTCCGTTGGCTTCCCTGTCTTGTCGAACGAGTCGTATTTGATCGTCGATGTGTACGACGTGCCATCGGCGGAGAGAGTGATGGACTCTGTGAGAACGCCATGTCCGGCTGGCAACCAACCACCCGCGCTCGCAATACCATCGATAGGGCCGGGCGCCCTAGTCTGGAAGAACAGATACTTTGTCTCGAATCGCTGGGGTCCGGTCTTCTTCCAAACTCCGTATGCGGGCGGCGAAGAATTCGCCGCTTCGTCATAGTTAGAGGACTCGGTCATGGTGCCACCGGCGTTGTATGCATACAGAAATTCGAGATCGCTCATTCCAGCGAGTATTCCGCCGCTGAATCGGACCTGCGAGCGCCACGCACCCGCCAGGGTGGCGCCTTGCGATGATTCACTCGACTGCGAGGACACGTCTTCACGACATCCGGTGGCAATCAGCAGGGCCGAACACGCCACAAGCAATGATCCAGTCTGGTGCTTCATTCGGGACTCCCTGTTACGGATTCGGGCGTGGGTGCTGGCCGGTCCGAGGCGTCCGGCGCTGATGGCCGGCTGTATTCCTCTGCGAGGTAAACCGCCCCAAGCCCAACGCCATACGCGACGAGATCGTACGGATCGAACCGTCCAGGAAACAACCCGTTCGGCCAGGACCGCTGACAGACCTCAGTGATCGCACTTGCGGCGAGGATGGATAGCGCGGCGCGCTCCGGAGTGCGGCCCACGGTCCGCGCCATGAAGCTGATGCGTCGTCCTCCCAGGATGGAGAGACCGTGCGATCATGTAAAGCCAAGCTGGAACGACCACATCCGCGAGGTGGTTGGTAAGGAAGCCCGCACGAACATGGAACAGGTTGAGAGCAGCGGCACCGACAAAAGCGAAGC
>JACDDZ010000122.1 GCA_013816695.1 Gemmatimonadaceae bacterium | reverse complement strand
AGTGGCTGGGTGGATTTTTCGCCATTCGCGAAGTCACGACCGAACCTCCGGAGGAAGTCTACGTAACGCCGTACTTCGTGGTCGAACACTGCGATGTTTCCCGAAGTCTGGTACGCGACGACAATGTCGTTCCTGTTCTGGTGAAGCTTGTGCAGGATGCCGCCCATTGAGATAACGTCGTCGTCAGGGTGCGGTGAAAAAACAACTATCGACTTTCCGGTGGGCAGCTTGCTGCGTCCCCTGATCTTGGAGATCAGCGCGTTGAACACTTCGCCATTCAATGGACCCGCTGTCCGATAGCGCGCGAGCAGGGAGCTGAGGTGGTGTTCGCGGTAGTCCAGGCTGTCGAGCTTGAGAACCGATTTTCCGGTCGCCTGGCTCAGCCAGATTACTGCGTCAATTTCGCGCTTCGTGGTCCACTCCACTTCGCCAATCACCCATGGAGTCCGGATGCGCGTGAGATCAGCGGCGGCCGCATGGTCCAGGTAAAAAGTGACGTTGTGGTGTTTCTGAAGGTAGGTCGCTGCAACGTCGGGGTCCGGCTCACCTTCCACGGCGCGCCGCACGATTGCTGATTTGTGCTCGCCTGTCGCAATCAGTGCAATCTCCCTCGCTTCCATGATGGTTGCCACGCCCATCGTTATTGCTTCGGTCGGAACGTTGTCCTCACCGAAGAAATCCGCGGCTGCATCGCGACGAGTTATCGTGTCGAGCGCGATCCGCCGGGTGCGCGACTCGATCCCCGATCCCGGCTCGTTGAACCCGATGTGCCCCGTCTTTCCGATTCCGAGAATCTGGATGTCAATTCCGCCCGCATCCCGAATAGAGTGTTCGTATTCGGAGTTCGAGTGGTCGATGCGATCACGATCGGCAAGACCGTCCGGTATGTGAACGTTGTCACGGTGAATGTTGATATGCTCGAAGAGATTCTCCCACATGTAGCGGACGTAGCTGTGGATGCTGTCCGGCTGCATCGGGTAATACTCGTCGAGATTGAAGGTGATAACGTCGGAGAAATCCAGCTTTTCCTCGCGGTGCATGCGGATCAGCTCGCGATAAACTCCGATTGGAGTGCTGCCGGTCGCCAGCCCGAGCACTGCGCGGCCGCCGTCACTCCGCTTCTCGAGAATGATGTCCCTTATCCTGCGCGCGACCTGCCGCGCAATCTCGTCATAGTCTTCAATTACAACTGGAACTCTCTCACGTGCTGTAGCCATGATTCCCTGAAATCCCGGTTATTGACGCACTTCCCAGTCGATGAGCGGAGCGTCGGTGATACTCCTCTGCACTGCGTCCGCCACGTCACGCCGTAAAGGAACGTGTCGGTTGTTCTGTCGCGTTTCGTTCACGCGGTTCGTCAGCAGGATCACGAAAAGGTTTCTCTCCGGATCGATCCAGATGGAGGTGCCGGTGAATCCCGTATGTCCAAAGCTTCGAGCCGCGAAGTAATGTCCCGCACTGGACTGTCCCGACGGCGTATCCCACCCGAGCGCGCGGCTCGAACCCGGATCCTGCCGCGCCGTCCACCTGGAGATTGTTGACGGCTTGAGAATCCGGATGCCCTTGTAGGTTCCACCGTTCAGCAGCATCTGCGCGAAGATCGCCAGGTCGGGCGCCGTTGAAAAGAGTCCGGCATGCCCGGAAACCCCGCCAAGTGCCCAGGCGTTTTCATCGTGCACTAACCCGCGGACAACACCGCCGCGCGTAGAGTCAAATTCTGTAGGCGCAATCCGCCCGAGCAGGGTCGAGTCGGGATTGAACATGGTGCTCGCCATTCCGAGCGGAGCAAACACGCGCGCTGCGACGAACTTGTCGAGCGTGGTGCCGGTGATCCGCTCGATCACGAACTGCATCAGCATCATTTCCCAGTCGCTGTATATAGCCTGCGTTCCGGGAACGTATTTAAGTGGACGCGTATTGATCTGCTGCAGATACTGGTCGCGCCCGCGAAATGTACGGTAGAGGGGGGCGAAAGCCTCGAGTCCTCCCCGGTGAGTGAGGAGCATCCTGATGGTAATTCCGCTCTTGTCAGGCGCGTTGAATTCAGGAAGATACGAAGCGACAGTTCGGTTCAGGTCGAGTTTGCCTTCTTCCTCGAGGATCATCGCGGCCGTGCTCGTCGCGATGACCTTCGTGAGTGACGCCATGTCGTAGATCGTACTGACGGTCACAGCTGAAGAATCTGTATGCGCCATCCGCCCGTAAGCGGCAAGATGCACCAGCCTTCCGTATCTGCCCACCGCCACTGTAGCTCCCGGTGCCGCACCCTCACCTATGCCGACGCTGACGATTGAATCAATTTCCCTGTTCAGTGTGGTAGTTAGTCCGGCTTGCTGCGGCAGGGCGTTGACAAGAGAATCCTGAAAAGAAGGGCGCGTGTTGACAGGGATAACGGGTGCAACGGGACGCAACGCGGGTGTGCACGCGCCGCAAGTCACCACCACTGCGACGACCACATTCGACCAAATCCGGTTAGCTGAAATCATTTCGGTAGTTTTTCCCGCATTAGGCCGTCGCCAATCCGATGGTAGGGGGGAAGTGAAACCGGGAGGTGGCCGGAAATGGGATTCCGGCCGAGAAGCGCCGCTGCGGCCGCACGCTGGCTGAGCGGCGCACCACCCCATGCAAGCATGTAGGTCGGAACGGAAGGAAATGCGGAGAGCAGATATGGACTCCCGAATGAAATCGCTGCGATTCGTTTCCCCGACGCTGCAACCGATTCCACGAAACCCGGAAATCCGCCGCGGATCTGCACGCTCCCCTCTGACTCAACCGGGACAACGTAGGCAGATGCCACTACAACATCGAATGAATCGGCAGAGGCGCGTATCATCACCCATTCTGCTTCAGAGGTACGGGCGTCGACTGACACGCGTCGAACCGATCTTCCGCCGCCACCAAGCTCCTCGTTGAATACACGGCCCGCGAGCAGGTCCGATGATCCGGCGTATGTGACCGAAAGAATCCGCTTCTCCGTCAACTTGAGTGGGACGATGTTCCCGCTGTCTCGCGGCAGCGTAATCGAACGCTCGGCGATTTCCCTGGCTATCGCCGCGTGCTCGGGAATGTTCACGACTGAATCGACTGCGTCGAGCGAAACTAGTCGGCCATCCACCAAACCTGCTTTCGCTTTGGATGTGAGTATCCGGCGGACTGCGGCGTCGATTCTGGATTGTGCGACGCGTCCGGACTGAACTCCATTCACAATTGTCTCGATTGCTTCCGTGACTCCGCGCGGCATAAGCAGGATGTCAGCGCCGGCGTTCACTGCCATGATCAGCGGCTCCGTTGCGCCGTACTTCCGCGAAATTCCTCCCATGGTCATCGCGTCCGTGAAAAGCAGGCCGCGAAATCCAAACTCGTCCCGCAAAACCTGCGTCATGAAGCGAGGCGAGAGCGTAGCGGGCGGAGCGTCAGGACCTTCAACGCCGACTACTGCGATGTGCGCGGTCATGATTCCATCCACACCTTCCTTGATCGCAGCCTGGAAGGGAGGAAAGTCCACCTGATTCAGGTGGGCGCGATCTGCGACGATCGTCGGAAGATCGATGTGCGAATCCGTGCCTGTGTCGCCATGTCCGGGAAAGTGTTTCCCGGTAGTCATCAGGCCCACGCTGCGCGCGCCTCGAATGTAGGCGGTCGCGAGCGAGCTGACAGCGGCCGGGTCTTCGCCGAAGGAGCGCGTGTTAATGATCGGGTTGAGTGGATTGGAATTGACATCGAGCACGGGACCGGTCGTCACGTGGACGCCTACCGCTCTCGCTTCGCGTCCAAGCACCCGCCCCAGTTGAAATGCCAGCTCCGCAGATCTGGTAGCACCGAGCGACATCACCGGGGGAAACACAGTTCCGCCGCCCTGTGGCAGAAGAGAAGGGAAAGCGTAAATATTTGCGAGCCGCATTCCGCTTCCGTTCTCCATGTCGGAGGCAACGAGGAGCGGCACCTTTGAATGACGCTGCATTTCATTCAACTTCGCGGCGTAGCTGTGGGGCATCCCGATCGAAATGATTATCCCGCCCACATGGTCTTCATCCACCCACCGCCGGACCTGTTCGTACTCTGGCGAACCAACGGCCGCATACTCACCTCCGACCCACGGCATAATGAGCTGCGCTGCTTTTTCCCGGAGGGAAAGGCTTTTCAGTACCTGTTCCACCCATGCGCTGTCGCGCGGCAGGAGGCGATTCGGCGTCCCCGGATAAGCGGCCCCGAGCGGAAGGGTCGCGGATTTAGCGAGGAGCTGAAGTGGGCTTACGCCCGTCGTTGGCGCCAGGGAAGGCGCGCAGCTGGCCAGCGAAGCTACGAAGCCTGCAAGGCAGAACAGACGTGATGGATGAGACCGCATATCTATAAGGTAGTAAGCCTGAAAGCCGGAGGCCGGGAAAGGGAGTCGTTCCGTATAAGGGGAAAGTGCAAAAAATACAGGGCAGTTTCCACCCTTGCTTGCCCCTTTTCTCTCGGAATGGCGAATCGAGCTAAATAGTTTGACAGCCCCTGCGTAAAACCATAGGATTGCAGCTCAAGACAATCCATTTTTTTGGAGGCAGCATGCAGTTGCGTCGTTTATTGAGTTTTCTTGCGCTCGCTTTGCTCGCAGTTCCCGCGCTCGCGTTCGCGCAAGGCGCCGGGACTATTCGCGGACGGGTGACTGATGCGGCGTCGAGTGCGCCGCTCACCGGTGTCCAGATCCGCGTTGAAGGGACTACTATTGGCGCGCAGACCGGGTCCGACGGTGCGTATACCATCGTTGGCGCACCCGCCGGCGCGCGGTTCCTTGTTGCGCGAAGAGTCGGCTACTCGCCGGTACGTGTCCCTGTATCCGTGTCGCTCGCGAGCCCTTCCACCCAGAATTTTGCGCTTCGGGTTATTCCGACTTCGCTGAATGAAGTCGTCGTAACCGCCCTCGGCGAAACCACGGAACAGAGGTCGCTCGGAACCGCTCAGCAGACGGTCAAGGGCGAAGCGATTGCGGAGACGCAGCGCGAGAATTTCATCAACGCACTACAGGGCCGCGTCGCGGGAGTGAACGTGGTCAGCTCGTCCGGCGTGCCGGGTGCGTCGTCTTCGATCACCATCAGAGGCATCAGCTCCATCAGCGGGAGCAACCAGCCGCTGATGATCATTGATGGTTTACCGATGGATAACAAGACACTCAATACGGGTGTACTGGCTTCCGATGCACCAGGATCCACAACCGCATTTTCGAATCGCGGTGTCGATTTTACAAACAGATCTGCCGACCTGAACCCCGAGGACATTGAAAACCTCGTGGTGTTGAAGGGTCCTGAAGCGTCCGCCCTATACGGGATCGATGCCGCAAATGGCGCGATCGTAATCACGACCAAGCGCGGAAAACCTGGACGCGGCAACATTGAATACAGCAACAGCTTCCGCATGGAAAGCACGAGAGCACGACCCGAAATACAGCGTGTGTACGCACCCAGCGTAAATGGCGGATCCACTTTCCTTTATTTCGGTGAACCGTACGCTGCAGGCACAACTTTCTACGACAATGTCGCCGGGTTCTTCCAGACCGCGGTCACCAAAAAGAATAATCTTTCCTTCAGCGGCGCGGCTCCCGATAACAGGATGAATTACCGGCTGGCAACTTCAGTCACGAATCAGACCGGAGTCGTTCCAAATAATCTGTACGATCGGGTCAACCTGACAGGCGC